>NZ_BCQU01000005.1:0-123430 GCF_001552235.1 Actinomadura rubrobrunea NBRC 15275
GGGGGCCGCGCCGCCGTCGCGCGGGCGATCGGCCCCGCGCGGCGCCCGGCCCCGCCCCACCGCCGACGGTCGGGCGAGCATATCGTCGGCCCTGCCGCCCGCTCGCGCAACCGCGCGGGCCGCGGGCGGCGGGGCCGGACACCGCGGCGGAGGTCAGCCCATGTGCGGGTAGCGGTAGTCGGTCGGCGGGAGGAACGCCTCCTTGATCGACCGGGTGTTCACCCAGCGGATCAGGTTGAAGACCGACCCGGCCTTGTCGTTGGTGCCGCTGGCGCGGGCGCCGCCGAACGGCTGCTGCCCGACCACCGCCCCGGTCGGCTTGTCGTTGATGTAGAAGTTGCCGGCCGCGAAGCGCAGGGCCTCGGTGGCGGCGGCGATCGCGGCCCGGTCCCGCGCGACGATCGCGCCGGTCAGGCCGTACTCGGCGACGCCCTCCATCTGGCGCAGCATCGCGTCGTAGTCGCCGTCCTCGTAGACGTGCACGCCCAGGATCGGGCCGAAGTACTCCTTGGTGAAGATCTCGTCTTCGGGGTCGGTGCACTCCAGCACGGTCGGGCGGACGAACCAGCCCTGCGCGTCGTCCAGCTCCCCGCCGACAAGGATCGTGGCGGTGTCGAGGCCGCGGGCGCGTTCGATCGCGGCGCGGTGCTTGGCGAACGCCCGGTCGTCGATGACCGCGCCCATGAACAGCGACAGGTCCGCGGCGAGGTCGCCCATGGTGAGGGCGGCGACCTCGTCGCAGAAGTCGTCGCGCATCCGCTCCCAGATCGACCGCGGGATGTAGGCGCGGGACGCCGCCGAGCACTTCTGGCCCTGGTACTCGAACGCGCCGCGGATCAGCGCGGTCTTCAGCACGTCGATGTCGGCGGACGGGTGCGCCACGACGAAGTCCTTGCCGCCGGTCTCGCCGACCAGGCGCGGGTAGCTCTTGTAGCCGGCGATGTTCTCGCCGACCGTCCGCCACAGGTGCTGGAAGGTGCGGGTGGAGCCGGTGAAGTGGATGCCGGCCAGGTCCGGGTGGGTGAGCGCGACGTCGGACACCGCCTGCCCGTCCCCGGTCACCATGTTGATGACGCCGGGCGGCATCCCGGCCTCCTCCAGCAGCCGCATGGTGTAGTGCGCGGCGAGCTGTTGGGTGGGCGACGGCTTCCAGACCACCACGTTGCCCATCAGCGCGGGCGCGGTCGGCAGGTTCCCGGCGATGGCGGTGAAGTTGAACGGGGTGATGGCGAGGACGAAGCCCTCCAGCGGCCGGTACTCCATCCGGTTCCACACGCCGGTCAAGGAGTTGGGCTGCTGGGTGTACAGCTGGCGGGCGTAGGCGACGTTGAACCGCCAGAAGTCGATCAGCTCGCAGGCGGAGTCGATCTCGGCCTGCTGCACCGACTTGGACTGGCCGAGGATGGTGGCGGCGTTCAGGGTGGCGCGCCACGGCCCGGACGCCAGCTCGGCCGCCTTGAGCAGGATGGCGGCGCGGTCGTCGAAGGACATGGCCCGCCAGGCGGGCGCGGCCTCGCGGGCGGCGTCGATGGCGGCGCGCACGTCGTCGTCGGTGGCGTTGCCCATGCGCCCCAGCACGTGGTGGCGGTTGTGCGGCTGCACGACGTCGATGGGCTCGCCGCCGCCGAGGCGCCGTTCGCCTCCGATCGTCATGGTGAGCTCGGCCTGTCCGGAGGCCAGGTCCTTGATCTTGGCTTCCAGCGCGGCCCGTTCGGGGCTGCCCGGCGCGTACGACTTGACCGGCTCGTTCACCGGCTCCGGCACGGTGGTGACGGCGTCCATCTACTGCTCCCGAAAGTCCGACATCGTCGTCGATACGCAGGCATCGTCGCACAAAGAGGGAGGCTTGCGGCATTCGCCGTTGATCGCCCCGCGACGCCGCAGGTGTCCCCGCTTTCGCATACCCGCTCCCGCCCTCGGCGACGCGGCCGCACGCGGCCCGAATGCGCGAGCCTGGGCCCCGGCGTTGCGCGGGCATGCGACACGGGAGCCCGCGACGGGATGCCGTCTCAGGAGAGCAGGTCGCCGAGCTCCTGGGTGGCGAACCAGAGCAGTTCGTGGCCTTCGGCGCCGTCCACGGTGAACTGCGCGTCCTCGTCGCCCGCGTCGGCGGCGGCCAGGGCGTCCGCGGCGGCGCCCACGTCCGCGGCCGCGTCCTCGGCGTCGACGTGACCGGAGGCGATCTTCCGCCAGGGGATCGGGGCGGTGACCAGCACGCGGGCGCGGGCGCCCTCGTCGCCGACGGCCGCGTCCCCGCGCGGGCGCTCGACCGTCCGCTCGGGCACCTCCGCGGCGAGCACCACCCGGCGCCGGGGCGCGTCCGGGTCGTCGGCCAGCAGCCGCAGGGACGCGCGGGCGGCGGCCGTCATGGCCGCGTACTCCAGTTCCTCCTCGTCGCCCTCCGCGTACCATTCGCGCAGCGCGGACGTCACCGCGTACGCGGTCAGCGGGGCGGGGCCGATCTCCCGCGCCGCGTGGACGCGGGCGAGGCCGGACAGGGTGGCGGGCACATAGACGCGCATGACGATCAGCCAGTGTGCCAGATCGTCCCTGCTCAGTCAGGCGGCCGGGCGGCGCGGCGCCGGCGGCCTCACCGGCGCGTCACCGGCGGCGTCACCGCAGGACGCCGAGCTCGCGCAGCGCCGCGATCGTCTCGTCGGCCTCCCGGTGGTGGATGGCGACCATCCCCACGGCCTCGGCGGCGCGCACGTTGTGCGTGATGTCGTCGATGAACACGCACTCGGCCGGGGTGAGGCCGAGCAGGTCGACGGCGTGCCGGAAGATCCGCTCGTCCGGCTTGCGCATGCCCACCTCGCAGGAGATCACCACCGCGTCGAACAGCTCAGCGAACTGGTCGCGCGGGTAGTCGTTGCCCCACGAGTTCGACAGCAGGGCCGTGCGCGCGCCCGCCGCGCGGACGCCGCGCACCGCCTCGTACATCGCCTCCACCGGGGCGAACGCGGCGAACATGCGGGAGAGCAGGCCCTCGGCGGGGACCGGGCCGCCGTCCACGGTCACCAGCTCGGCGGCCAGCAGCCGCTCGAACTCGGCCGGGTCCAGCGTGCCCTCCTCCAGACCGTGGACGGGGTTGCGGCCGTCGCCGTCGTAGGCCTGCCGGACCCAGCGGCGCATCACCGACAGGTAGCGGTCGGCGTCGATGCGGTCGGCGGCCAGCCACGCCTCGATCGCCTCGTCGAGCGGGGAGGTGAGCACCCCGCCCCAGTCGGTGATCACTGCTTTGACGGTCACGCCGCCGATGGTAGGCCATGCCCCGGTCTGGGCGGAGGGCCCGTTCTGAGGGAACATGGCGTCGTGCTCACCGCGTATCTGGGGCTCTGCCTGCTGATCACCCTGACCCCCGGGCTGGACACCGCCGTCGTCACCCGCAGCGTGCTGATGCGCGGCACGCGGGCCGGGCTGCTGACCGCGGCGGGGTGCGCGCTCGGCCTGCTGGCGCACGCCTCCGCCGTCGCGCTCGGGCTCGCCACGCTTCTGGCGCGCAGCGCCGTCGCGTTCGAGGCGATCAAGCTGGCCGGGGCGGCGCTGCTGGTCGTCTTGGGCGTGCGCGCGCTGTGGGACGCCCGCCGCCGCGGCGGGACGGCTCCGGACGGCCACGCCGACGACCGGGCCCTCGGCGGCGACGCCGCCGCAGTCGCCGGCCGGCCCGGCCGCGGGGAGCGCTGGGCGTTCGCGGCCGGGTTGTTGACCAACCTCACCAACCCCAAGGCGACCCTGTTCTTCCTGGCCGCGCTGCCGCAGTTCCTCCCGGACGACCCGGCCGGGGCGCTGCCGACCGCGCTGGGCCTGGCCGCCATCGCCGTCGCGTTCAGCATGACCGGGCTCGGCCTGTGGGCGCTCGCCCTCGGCCGCGTGCGCCGGTTCGTCGCGTCGCCGCGCTTCCGCCGGGTCCAGGAGCGCCTGCTGGGCGTCACGTTGATCGGCCTCGGCGTCCGCGTCGCGACCGAATGACCTGGCGACCGCTCACCCCCGTGGTACCCGCACACCCCCGTCGTGTCCGCACACCCCCCGTAGCCACGAATGATCCCCTGGCCGCGCGGCCCCGCCGCACGGCGTCCTCGGCCCCGCCGTCGGCCGCCGTCACGCGGACCGCAGCCGCTGCAACGCCTCGCGCACCCCGCCGTCCGCTTCCTCCAGCACCACCGTCGCGCGCGCCGCGGGCACCTCGCCCAGCAGCGACACCAGCGCCACGCGGGTGTCACCGCCGGCCTCGGCCAGCGCCTTCTCGCAGGTGCGCGCGTCGAGGCCGGTGGCCTCGATGAGGATGCGCACCAGCCGGGCCCGCAGCTTGGCGTTGAGCGCGTTGACGCTGACCATCAGGTTGGAGTAGGTGCGCCCCAGCCTGACCATCAGGGTGGTGGAGAAGGAGTTGAGCACCAGCTTGGTCGCGGTGCCCGCCTTCATGCGGGTGGACCCGCTGATCACCTCCGGCCCGGTCGCCAGGCCGATGTGGATGTCCACCTCGTCGCCGTACGGGGTGTGCGGATTGCAGCTGATCAGCGCGGTGTACGCCCCGGCGGCCGCGGCCGCGCGCAGCGCGCCCACCACGTAGGGCGTGCGGCCGCTGGCCGCGATCCCGATCGCCACGTCCCCGGCGGCGACCTCGGCGGCGTCGCGGGCGCCCTGCTCGTCGTCGTCCTCGACGTGGGACACCGCCTGGGCGAGCGCCCCGGGGCCGCCGGCGTGGTGCGCCACCACCCGGCCCCAGATCCCGAACGTGGGCGGCAGTTCGGCGGCGTCGAGGGCGGCCAGCCGCCCCGACGTGCCGGCGCCGAAGTAGTGCACCCGGCCGCCGGCGCGCAGCGACTCGACCGCCGCGTCCACCAGCCGGGCGATCTGCGGCAGGACGGACGCCACGACCACGGGGACCGTGGCGTCCTCGTTGTTGATCAGCCTGAGCACCTCGAGGGTGGGCAGCGTGTCGACGTCGAGGGTCCGCGGGTTGCGGCCCTCGGTGGGCAGATCGCAATCGATCACCGACGCCTCCGGTCGGCTCGCACGGTCCGGCCGCGGACCGCCTCGTAGGTGGCCTCCAGGGCCTTGCGGGTGGGCCCGTAGGTGCGCTGCGCCACGCCGACGAACACGCAGTCGACCACGGTCAGCTGCGCCAGCCGGCTGGCGGTCGCCCCCGAGCGGAACGTGGTCTCGCGCGCCGCGGTGGTGAGGACGAGGTCCGCCACCTCCGCGATGGGGGACTTGGGGAAGTTGGTCAGGGCCACGGTGGTCGCCCCCCTGTTGGCGGCGACCTCCAGCGCGTCGATGGTCTCCATCGTCGCGCCGGTGTGGGAGATGCCGATCGCCACGTCCCCGGGGCCCAGCACCGCGGCGCTGGTGAGCATGATGTGGGCGTCGGACCAGGCGTAGCAGACCCGGCCGATGCGGTGCAGCTTCTGCTGGAAGTCCTTGGCGACGAAGGCGCTGGCGCCGACGCCGTAGACGTCCACCCGGTCCGCGGCGACGATCGCGTCCACCACCTGCTCGAGCATCTTGATGTCGAGCTGCGACGCGGTCTCCTCCACGGCCCTGGCGTCGGCGAAGGTGACCTTCTCCACGATCTGCTCGAGGGAGTCGTCGGGGCTGATGTCGCTGCCGATGACCCGGCCTCCGGCGGCGCTCTGCGCCCGGCCCGCCTCCGTCGCGAGGGTCAGCCGCAGCTCCGGATAGCCGTGAAACCCGATCGCCCGGCAGAACCTGATGACGGTGGTCTCCGAGGTGCCGCAGGCCTGGGCGAGTTCGGTGATGGTGGAGTTGGCCACGCCCTCCGGATCGTCGATCACCCGCTGGGCGACGCGCCGCTCCGCCGGGGGGAGGGAGGGCAGCAGGGAGCGCACCCGCACGACGGTGCTGAGCGGCGTCGCCTCCTTCTGCGCCTCCTTTGATGCCGCTTCGGTACGGGGTGCACCGGACTCTGCCGATCCCCCCGCCTCTGGGCTGGTGGGTTTCCTCATGGAAGAAATTTTCTTACTGCTGGGATGTCACGTCAACGGTAGAAAGGGCTACCGTCGGCATGTGTTGACCCATTTGGCCGGTCCATACGTGATCGGTATTGACGCGGGTGGCACGAAGACCCGCTGTGTCGTGCTCACGCTCGGGGGAGCGATCGCCGGAGTGGGCATGGGCCCTGGCGCCAACCCCAACTCCGGGGGCGACACCGCGGGGGCGCTCACCACTGCCCTGCGGGAAGCACTCGGTGACCTGGACCGTTCCCTGATCCTCTCCGGCGTTTTCGGGATCGCCGGGGCGGGGTCGGCGGGCCGTCCCGCCGCCGTCACGGCGGCGCGGCGGGCCTGGCAGGCGGTCGGGCTGCGCGGCTCGCCCGCGGTCGTGACCGACATCGCGGTGGCGTTCGCCGCCGGGACCACCGCGTCCAAGGGCATCGTGGTGTTCTCCGGCACCGGCGCCGGGGCCGCGGTGATCAGCGACGGCGCCATCGTGCAGCGCGCCGACGGCTACGGCTGGCTGGTCGGCGACGAGGGCTCGGCGGTGTGGCTGGGCAAGGAGGCGGTGCGGGCGGCGCTGGCCGCCTACGACGGCCGCGGCTCCCCGACCCTGCTGACCGAGTCGGTGCCCCGGGCGCTGCTCGGCGCGGCGGTGGTCGCCGAGCTCACCGCCAGTCCGCCCCGGCGGGCGCCGCGGCGGCGGACGCTGGCCCTGGCCGGCGCGTCGTCGGCCGGGTCCTCCGGCGGCCGCCGGCCCGGCACGGCGGTGCTGGACGGCGCCCCGTTCGGATCCGGCGGGCGGGCGGACGAGGACCTGGCCCCGGACGAGGCCGCGTCCGCCGTCATGCGGACCGAGTGCCGGCCCAACCCCCGGCTCGCCCAGGCCATCATCAAGGAGGTCTACGGCCGTCCGGTCGCGGCCCTCGGCCGGCTCGGGCCGGTCGTCGCCGCGGCGGCGGACGCGGGCGATCCGGTGGCCCGGCGCATCACCCGCGAGGCCGCCGAGTGGCTGCTGCGGGACGTCGACGCGGTGCGTCCGGCCCTGCCGGACCCGTGCGCCCCGGTCGTCATGCACGGCTCGGTGCTGCGGGACGGCCCCGTCGCCGACGCCGTGCGGGACGGGCTGCGCGCCCGGTTCGCCGCCGATCCGCACCGGGCGGGCGACGGCGCCGTCGGGGCGGCCGGGCTGGCGCTGCGCCGCCTCGGCTTCCCCCTGCCGCCCAAGCCCGGCTGACCCGCGGACCGACCGCCGACCGACCGCCGTTTCCGAGCCGAACCCCCCGCGGTCCCGCCGACCGCCGACCGCCCCGCCCGCGCCCGTCCGCGGGCCCGAGTGCCGCACACCCCGCGTCACCTGCGCTGACATCGCGCTGAGACCGGCGAAGCGCCCGCCGGCTGAGCGATCCGCTCCGGCCGCGACGCGCCGCCTTTGATCCCGAACGAGCGCGCCGCGCCGGATCCTTCGGCCGATCGCCGCGCCGAGCGCCCTCCCCCGACGCCCCGCGCACAGCGACCACGGCCATGTCCTGAGCCGAGCATGCCCGAAAGCAGGTCGGATGCGCGCCGGGAGCCGCCCGGCGCCGACCTGACCACCAAGGCGCATACCCTCGTATTACCTGCGGGAGACGGAGTTCACTCCCCGAGCGCACGGCCGCTCTCGGCCTTCGGCCGCCCGAACCGGCGGCCGGACGGGGCCGTCCGCCCGGCGGAAGTGATCGACGGCATCCGATCAGATCGTTGACCGGCGGCGGGTCGACACGGTCCCGGCCGCGGGTTACCGTCGCGGGGATCCTTTCGAAGCGGACAGCGGACGACCATGTCGGGGGGCTTGGTCCAGTGCGTGCTCCACGTTCACTCGCGCTCCTCACGGCGGTCGCGGCGGCGCTCGGCCCCTCGCTGGCCGGCTGCAGCGGCGGCGCCGAGGACGAGGCCGCACCGCGGGCCGACCGGACCGCGAGCGCGGCGGGCCGGCCGTCCGGGGCCGCCGCGTCCCGCACTCCCGCCCGGCCCCAGGGCTCCTGGATCCCCGGCTTCGTCGCCGCGATGAGCGTGCGCGAGAAGGTGGGGCAGCTGTTCGTCCCCGCCTTCCCCGACGCCGAGTCCGCCAAGGAGATGGTCGAGCGCTACCACGTCGGCGGGCTGATCTACTTCCCCCGCAACCTGCGCTCGCCGCGGCAGACCGCCGCCCTGTCCAACGAGCTGCAGCAGGCGTCGAAGATCCCGCTGCTGCTCGCCGTGGACGAGGAGCAGGGCACGGTGACGCGCGCGCCGTTCACCACCCGCTTCCCCGGCAACATGGCGCTGGGCGCGACCGGCCGCCCCGACGACGCGCGGGCCGCCGCCCAGGTCACCGGGTCGGAGCTGCGCGCGGTGGGGATCAACCAGAACTTCGCGCCGGTCGCGGACGTCAACGTCAACCCGGCCAACCCGGTGATCGGCGTGCGGTCGTTCGGCGCCGACCCCGCGCTGGTGTCGCGGATGCTGGCCGCGGCCGTCGCCGGCTACCAGGCGGCGGGCGTCGCCGCCACGGCCAAGCACTTCCCCGGGCACGGCGACACCGACACCGACAGCCACACCGGCCTGCCCGTCATCGAACATTCGCGGGCCACCTGGGAGCGGGTCGACGCGCCGCCGTTCCGCGCCGCCGTGGCGGCCGGGGCGGACGCCATCATGACGGCGCACATCGTCGTCCCCGGCCTCGACAAGTCGGGCGCCCCTGCCACGCTGTCGCGCACGGTGCTGACCGGGCTGCTGCGCGGCTCCCTCGGCTACCGCGGCGTGATCGTCACCGACTCGCTGCAGATGGAGGGCGCCATGGTCCGGTACGGGCCGGGCGAGACCGCCGTGCGCGCCGTCAACGCCGGGGCCGACCAGCTGCTCATGCCGCCCAGCCTGCCCGCCGCCTACGACGCGGTTCTGTCCGCGGTGCGCGACGGGCGGATCCCCCGAAAGCGGCTGGACGAGGCCGTCACCCGCATCCTGCAGATGAAGGAGCGGCGGGGCCTGTTCCGCGGCGTCGAGGCCGACGAGGCGCGCGCGGACGCGGCGGTCCGCACGGCGGCGGGCCGGGCCACCGCCCAACGCATCGCCGAGCACTCGATCACGCTCGTCACCAACGACGGCGGGCTGCTGCCGCTGAAGAACAAGACCGTGCACGTCACCGGCCCCAAGAGCGCCGCCCTGGCCGCGGCGCTGCGCGGCCAGGGCGTGCGCGTCGCCGACTCGCCCCGCGCCGCCGACGTCGCGGTGCTGACCACCGTCGACGCGGGGAAGGCGACGGCCGCCAAGGTGCGGGAGCTGCGCCCCAAGCCGGTCGTCGTGGCCGCGCTGGGACGCCCCTACGACCTCGACTCCGCGCGGGGCGCCGCCGCGACGCTGGCCGCCTACTCCACGGCCGCGGTGTCGGTCCGGGCGCTGGCCAAGGTGCTCACCGGCGCCGTCAACCCGACCGGCAGGCTCCCGGTGAAGGCGGGCGGCCACCCCATCGGGCACGGCCTGTCCTACCGCTCCGCCTGACCGGCGCGGCGGCGCGGCCCACCGATCCCATAAACGCAAGCGTCGGCTCGTCCTCCGGCAGGGGAAGGACGAGCCGACGCCTGTTAGGGACGGGCCTCTTACAAGCCGAGTTCGGCCAGGCCGGGAAGGAGGGCGCGGGCCGCTTCGCGGGCCGCCTGCGCCGTCCTGGCCCCCAGCGCCGCCTGCGCGGCCTCGCGGCACTGGTCGAAGGTGTGCCGGGCCAGCGCGGCGCGGACGAGGGGCAGCGACGGCGCGCTCATCGACAGCGACGTCGCCCCCAGCCCCACCAGCACGCACGCCAGCGCCGGATCGCCCCCCGCCTCGCCGCAGACGCCGCAGGACCGGCCCGCCTCGGCGGCGGCGCCGGCGGCCAGCGCGACCAGGTCGAGCACGGCGGGCCGCCACGGGTCCTGCAGGTGCGCCAGCCCGCCGATCTGGCGGTCGGCGGCGCAGGCGTACTGGGTGAGGTCGTTGGTGCCGAGGCTGAAGAACTCCACCTCGGCGGCCAGGTCGCGGGCCCGCAGCGCCGCCGCGGGCACCTCGATCATGACGCCGGGGTGCGCGATGCCGGCGTCCCGGCACGCCCGCGCGAAGAACGCCGCCTCCTCGGCGTCGGTCACCATCGGCGCCATCACCTCGAGCCGGGCGGTGAGCCCCTCCGCGGCGCGGGACAGGGCGCCGAGCTGCGCCTCCAGCACCTCCGGGTGGCGGCGCAGCATGCGCAGGCCCCGTTCGCCGAGCGCGGGGTTGGGCTCGTCGCCGGGCGGCGGCAGGAACGCCAGCGGCTTGTCGGCGCCGGCGTCCAGGGTGCGCACCACCACCTTGCCCTTGGGGAACGCCTCCAGGACCTTGCGGTACGCCTCCTCCTGCTCGGCGGCCGACGGCGGCGTCGCCCGGTCCAGGAACAGGAACTCGGTGCGGTAGAGCCCGACGCCCTCGGCGCCGTTGGCGACGGCGGCCTCCACGTCCTGGGGGCCGCCGATGTTGGCCAGCAGCGGCACGGGGTGCCCGTCCTTGGTGCCGCCCGGCCCGGCCGCCGACGCGATGATCGAGGCGCGCGCGGCCGCGGCGTCCTGCGCGGCCCGCACCTCGTCGTCGGACGGGTCCACACGCACCGTCCCGGCGGCGCCGTCCACCAGCACCCGCGTGCCCTCGGGCAGGTCGGTGCAGCCGGGGCACGCCACCACGGCCGGGACCCCCATGGTGCGGGCGAGGATCGCGGTGTGGCTGGTGGGGCCGCCCTCCAGGGTCACGAACGCGACGACCTTGGCCGGGTCGAGCACGGCGGTGTCGGCGGGCGCCAGGTCGCGCGCCACCAGCACGAACGGCTCGTCCGACTCCGGCACGCCCGGCACGGGGACGCCGAGCAGCCGGGCGACGGCGCGGTCGCGGATGTCGTCCAGGTCGGCGACCCGCGCGGCCAGGTACTCCCCCGCGCCGGCGAGCATGTCGCGGTAGGCGCCGAACGCCTCGTAGACCGCCCGCGCCGCCGCCGTCCCCTCGCCGATCTTCGCGGCGACGCCGTCGGCGAGGCCGGGGTCGCGGGCCATCAGCGCCTGCGCGTTCAGCACGTCCCGGCCCTCGGCGTTGCCGACCTCCTCCGCGCGGGCCGCCCGCGCCTCCAGGTCCGCGGCCACCGCTTCGAGGGCGGCCAGCGCGGCCGCCCGTTCGGCCTCGGCGTCGCCGCCGTGCCGCGCCCCGGCGGGCGGCTCGGGCACCGCGGCGGCCACCACGCGCACCGGTCCGGCGCCGACGCCCGGGCTCACGCCCGCGCCGCGCAGCGTGCCGCCCGCGGGCGCGGCGGCCTCAGGCACTTTCCGGCTCCGGCTGCTTGAGCACGGCCTCCAGCGCGTCCAGCAGCTCCTCGGCCCCCTCGCCGTCGGCGCTGATGACGACCTCCTCGCCGTGCCGGGCGTCCAGGCCCAGCACCGCCAGGATGCTCTTGGCGTTCACCGGCTTGCCGCCCGGCTTGGCCACGGTCACGTCGCCATCGGCCTTGGCCGCGGTCTGCACGAACAGCGCGGCCGGGCGCGCGTGCAACCCCACCTTGGACTCGATCTTGACGGTGCGCTGGCTCACAGATACTCCTCATCGTCGCCGCGACCGGGGTCGTCCCCGCGCGGTCGGCCCCCGAACACCCGCAGGACGGGTCCTGGCGAGAGCTCCACTTCCTTCAGGTTCGCCACCAGATGGTCGGCCCCGGCGAGGGCCCGCGCCGGCTGGGTGGTCGTCACGCCGACGCACGTCATGCCCGCGGCCTTCGCGGCGGCCACCCCGGCCGGGGCGTCCTCGAAGGCCACCGTCTCGGCGGGCGGCACGCCGAGCATCCCGGCCGCGGCGAGGAAGCCCTCCGGGTCCGGCTTGCCGGCGGCCACGTCCCCGGCGGTCACCGTCGCCGCCGGGAGCCCCCGGATGCCGAGGTCGTCCAGGACCGCCTCGGCGTACGGGCGCTGCGCGGAGGTGACGATCGCCGTCGGCACGTCCGCGTCGTGCAGGGCCCGGACGAGCTCGACCGCGCCCGGCACCGGCGCCGCGGGCGGCAGGTCCGGCGCCGCGCCGTATGACACCACCTGCGCGAACAGCTCCTCGGCGGTGCGGCCGGGGAACAGGTGCGCCAGCTCGTCCAGCACCTCCAGGCCGCGGCGCCCCGCGAACGAGGCGATGAGCGCCTCGTCGTAGGGGGCGCCGTGCGCCTCGAACAGCCGGATCCACATGGCGCGGTTGCGCGGCTCGGTGTCGACGAGGGTGCCGTCGAGGTCGAACACGACCGCCCGCAGCGGCAGCCGCGCCGGGCCGTCCGCCGCGGCGCCGCCGCGTACGCCGGGCGGGTCCTGCTCGCTCAGCGCCATACGAAGAGCTCGGCTCCCTTCTCGACCTCTCCCGACTCCCGGACGTCGGACAGCGCGTCGGCGGCCGCGTCCAGCGCCACCACCGCGCACACCGGCGACCGGCCGCCCGCCTCGATCGCGGCGGGGTCCCAGCCGACCAGCGGCTGCCCCTTGACGACCGCGTCGCCCTCGGCGGCCAGCAGCTCGAACCCCTCGCCCTTGAGCTGGACGGTGTCCACGCCCAGGTGCACCAGCACGCCGTGGCCCTCGTCGTCGACGACGACGTAGGCGTGCGGGTGCAGCTTGACGACCGTACCGGTCACCGGGGCGATGGCCTGCCCGGGGGTGCGCTCGGGGTCGACCGCGGTGCCCGGACCGACCATGGCCTGCGCGAACACCGGGTCGGGCACTCCGGCCAGGCCGACGACGCGGCCGCTGACCGGTGACAGAACTCGCGTCATCGCGGGGTCTCCGGGGTCAGTCGAGGAGGTCTTCGATGTCGCTGGCGATGGTGTCGGCCTCGGGCCCCACCACCACCTGCACGACGTTGCCGCTGCGCATCACGCCGAACGCGCCCGCGGCCTTCAGCCCCGCCTCGTCCACCTGGTCCGCGTCCGAGACCACGGTGCGCAGCCGGGTGGCGCACGGTTCGATCTCTTCGATGTTGTCTGCGCCGCCCAGCGCGGCGATGATGGCCTCGGCCTTGTCCATCCGCTCGTCCCTTTCCTGGATGTTTCCGGGGAAACCTGGCGGACCGGGGAGTCCGCCTAGTCGGTCTGCGTCACCTTATTGAGCCCGCGCGGCACGTCGGGGTCCACACCGAGGTCGCGGGCCAGGGCCTCGACGACGAGCTGCCCCGGCACGATCAGCCCCAGCGGCGCGACCCATTCCGGCAGGTCGGGGCCGGGCAGCGCGCGCGAGCACGCGCCCGCCAGCCCGTCGCCCCCGCCGATGCCGTACGCGCGGGCGCCCGCGCCGCGCACCCGGCGGGCCAGCGCGATCGTCCCGGGCAGGGTCGGTCCGGAGTCGGCGGCGACCAGCAGGGCGGGGGTCCGCTCGTCCACCACCGCGATGGGGCCGTGCAGCAGGTCGGCGTACGACAGTCCCATGGCGTGCAGGTAGCACGCCTCCTTGATCTTCAGGGCCAGCTCGAGGGCGGTGCCGAACGCGATGCCGCGTCCCGACACCACCACGCCCTGCACCGCGGCCAGCTCCGCCACGATGGCGGGCAGCGCCTCGTGCGCCTCGGTCTCGGCGATCAGCCGCCGCACCTCGTCCGGCGCCCGGCGCAGGTCGGCCCGGTCGACCCGCGCGCCGAGGCCGAGGGCCAGCACGGCCAGCGCGGCGAGCTGGGTGGTGTAGGTCTTGGTGGCGGGCACGGCCAGCTCGTCCCCGGCCTCGGTGATCAGCGCCACCTCGGCGGCCTCGGCCAGCGGGGACGCGGCGCCGTTGGTGACCGCGACGGTCCGGGCGCCGCAGTCGGCCGCCCACGCCAGCGTCTCGACGATCTCCTCCGTCTTGCCGGACTGGCTGATCGCCACGGCCAGCACGCCCGACAGGTCGACGCGGCTGCGGTAGGCGGTGGCGATCGACGGAGCGGCGAGGGTGGCCAGCCGCCCGGTGTGCGACTCCACCAGGTACCGCCCGTAGACCGCGGCGTTGTCGGAGGACCCGCGCGCGATGAACAGCACCTGGCGGGTGTCCCGGGCCAGCAGCCCGACGTCGGACGCGCGCGGCAGCAGCGCCTCGATCGTGCGGGCCAGCGCGTCCGGCTGCTCGTCGATCTCGGCTCGCATGCGGCTGGTGGTCATGAGGCCCCCTGGAAGACGACGCGCCCCCCGACCCAGGTGGTGCGCGCCCGGTGGTCGGGTCCGAGCCACACCAGGTCGGCGGCGGCGCCGGGCGCGATGCGGCCGAGGTCGCCGCGGCCGATCAGGTCGGCCGGGACGCGGGCGGCGGCGTCGACCGCGGCGGCCGGGTCGACGCCCAGGGCGACGGCGTTGCCGACGGCGGCGTCCAGGCGCAGCGCGGACCCGGCGATCGTGCCGTCGGCGCGCAGCGGCGGCCCTTCGGCGGGCAGTTCGATCGGCTCGCCGCCCAGCTCGTAGGCGCCCGGCGGCATGCCCGCGGCGGCCGCGGCGTCGGTGACCAGCACGACCCGTCCGGCGGCGGCCGCGAACACCACGCGGGCCGCGACGGCCGACACGTGGTGCAGGTCGAGGATGAGGCCGGGGTGCAGCCGCGGGTCGGCCAGCGCCTGCGCGGCGACCCCGGGCTCGCGGTGGTGGACGCCGCTCTGCGCGTTGAAGATGTGGGTGACCTTGCGCGCGCCGGCGTCGGCGGCGCGGGCGACCTGCTCGGCGGTGGCGTCGCTGTGCCCGACGCTGACCACCACGCCGTGCTCGACGAAGGTCCTGATCGCGTCGAGGGCGCCGTCGCGTTCGGGCGCGAGCGTCACCAGCTTCACCAGGCCGGTCTCCAGCTGCGTCGCGACGGCCTCGGGCGTGGGGTCGGCGAGCCAGTCGGCGTTGTGGGCGCCCCGGCGCTTGGGCGACAGGAACGGCCCCTCCAGGTGAACGCCCAGCACGCGGGCGCCCGCCGGCAGGCCGGGCAGCAGGTCGCGGGCGCGGCGCAGCGACTCGGCCTGCGCCTCCACCGGCGCGGTGATGAACGTGGGCAGGAACGCCGTCACGCCCGTCTCCGGGAGCCGCCGGACGACCTCGTGCCATCCGGCCTCGTCCGCGTCCGCCAGGTCGTGGCCGAAGCAGCCGTTCACCTGCAGGTCGACCAGGCCGGGGGCGAGCGTTCCGTCCGGCAGGTCCGCGTCCGGCGGTCCGGGCGGCTCGCCCTCGCCGACCTCGGCGATCACGCCGTTCTCGACGCGGACGAATCCCGGGGAGAGCACGCGGGTCGGGCCCCCGCCGGGGGCGGCGATCAGGTTCTTCGCGGCGAGGAGCAGTGATGGCATGGGGGGTGCTCTCCAAGGCGAAGGGCGAGGCTTCAGGACTGGTCTAGTCCGGCCTAGACCAGTTGTCACCATACTCCACCAATCGGACAGAGCAGAAGAGCCCGCCCGCAACTCCGCACGGCGGCGCGACCGCCGAATCGTCCGCCGGCCCGCCCGGCGGCGGCGCGGATTCGGACGCGGTCACGGCGCCTCCACGGCCCGTCACCACGGCGGTTGACCTGCTGTTTCGCGGCGTTCTGGCGTGATCCGGCCGTTATACATCTGTGCATTGACATGACGTTTATGGCTGTGGTCTAGTCCGGCCTAGACCAGTTCGTACCCAGGCCTCAGGTCCGCACCCCGAGGACGACGACCCCGTGACAGCCATCGACCCGCACAGCCCCGTACCGAAGTACTCCCAGCTCCGGGCGATCCTGCTCGAAATGATCGAGTCGGAGGAGCTGCCGGTGGACGCGCCGATCCCGTCGGAGCGCGAGCTGTGCGTCCGGTACGGGCTGTCGCGGATGACCGTCCGGCAGGGCGTCGACCAGCTGGTCTCGGAGGGGCGGCTGTACCGCGTGCCGGGCAAGGGCACGTTCGTGGCGCGACCCAAGATCGAGATGCCGCTGCGGCTGGTCTCGTTCACCGAGGACATGCTGGCGCGCGGGATGCGGCCGGGCGCCATCGACCTGGACCGGCGCACCATCGCCGCCGACGCCCACCTCGCCCGGCTGTTCGACGTCGAACCCGGCACCCGCATCCACGTCATCGAGCGGCTGCGCACCGCCGACGGCCAGCCCATGGCGCTGGAACGGGCGCACATCCTCGCCTCCCTCGCCCCCGACCTGCTGGACCGCCGGCTGGCGGACCGCTCCCTGTACGGCGTCCTCGAGGCGGTCTACGGCGTGGTGTTCGACGCCGGAGACCAGACCATCGACGCCGCCGTGGCCGACGCCACGGAGGCCCGCCACCTGCAGATACCCCGCGGCAGCGCCGTCCTGCTCCTGCGGCGACGCTCCTACACCGGTGGCGTGTGCGCGGAGCTGGGCGTGTCGACCTACCGGGCCGACCGCTACCAGATCCGCACGTCCCTCGGAAACCCGCCATCGCGCACGTAGCACTCCCCCGGCTACAAGGAGGAAAACCCCGATGAGTTCCACAACCGCAGTGGGCGGGACCGCGGCACCAGGCCGCGGATCGGCCGCCCTGGCCGTCCTCCAGCGCATCGGCCGCAGCCTGATGCTCCCGATCGCCGTCCTGCCCGCGGCCGGCCTGCTCCTGCGCCTCGGACAGCCGGACGTGCTCGGCACCGACGAGGCGGCGGATCCGTGGATCAGCTTCAGCGGCGCCGACCGGGTCGCGCAGGTCTTCTCCGGCGCCGGGGGCGCCCTGTTCGACTGGATGCCGCTGCTGTTCGCGGTGGGCGTCGCCGTGGGCTTCGCCAAGAAGTCCGACGGCTCGACCGGGCTGGCCGCCGTCGTCGGCTACCTGGTCTTCCACTACGTCAGCATGAACATCTTCTTCGTCCGGTTCGACGACGAACTCAAGGCGAAGATCGGCAAGCAGCTCTACAACCCGGACAACCCGAGCCAGCCCGACCTCGTCCTCGACCTGGCCACCCAGAACCCCACCAGGGTCCTCGGCGGCATTGTGATCGGGCTCACCACCGCCCTGCTCTACCAGCGCTTCTACCGGGTCAAGCTGCCCACGTGGCTGGCGTTCTTCGGCGGCCGCCGCTTCGTCCCGATCATCACCGCGTTCACCTCGATGATCCTCGGCGTGGTGTTCGGCTTCATCTGGCCGGTGCTCGGCAAGTGGCTCACCTCCTTCGGCGAGTGGATGGCCGACAACAGCACGATCGGCGCGGGCGTCTACGGCGTGATCAACCGCCTGCTGCTGCCGCTCGGCCTGCACCACATCCCCAACAACGTGGTGTGGACGCAGATCCCCGAGTGCACCGTCAACGGCAAGACCTACGCCGGCGACCTCAACTGCTACCTGAACGGCGCCGACGGCGCGGGCTGGTCGATGACCGGCTACTTCCCGGTCCTGATGTTCGCGCTGCCCGCCGCCGCGTTCGCCATGTGGCGCGCCGCCCCGGCGCACCGCCGCTCGGCCGTCGGCGGCATCATGTTCTCCGCCGCGCTGACCGCGTTCGTCACCGGCATCACCGAGCCGATCGAGTTCGCGTTCGTGTTCGTGGCGCCGATCCTGTTCGGCGTGCACGCCGTGCTGACCGGCGTCTCCATGGCGGTCGCGGACGCGCTCGGCATGAAGCTGGGCTTCAGCTTCTCCGCCGGCGCCATCGACATGCTGATCAACGGCTCCAAGGACAACACCCACAAGCTGGTGCCGCTGATCATCATGGGCCTGATCTACGCGGTGATCTACTACCTGCTGTTCAGCTTCCTGATCAGGAAGCTGAACATCCCCACCCCCGGCCGCGAGCCGGAGGGCGTGGAGTCGGTCGCCGCCGACCCGGCCACCTCGCCGGAGGTGGCGGGAGCGTCCAAGAAGTCGAGCCGCTCGAAGAAGGGCGACGCCGCGCAATCCGGCGCTTCGTGACCCTGCCGGGACGACCGGCGTTCTTCTAGGGCCGTCCGACGAGTCCCCGTGTCCCCGCCCACTGGGGACTCGGGCCGCGGCGGCGGGCGTGACGCCCGCCGCCGCGGTTTTTCTGTTCACGGGCAGGTGCTCGCCCTCGCTCCCGCATGGCCCGTGTTCGCCGCACCCCCGCATTCGTTACGCGGGTCGACCGGAAGTGGCCACCACGTATCAAACGGGCCGTCTCCGGCTCCTTGTAGTCGGCGCCCTTTTGCGTCCCGGCGCCCTGACACGAGGAGACCACCATGCGCGAGCAGTCCCGGCAGTTCCACCCCACCGACGGCGCCCTCGCCCTCCGTCCGACCCCCTCCACACCCGGTCCGCGCCCCGTCCGCGCCGTCGCCTCCCCGTCCCGCACCCGCGGTCAGGCCCCGCTCCACGTGGCCGGACGTCCGCCGCAGGAAGACCTCCGCGGCGCGGCCGCCGCGATCGTCCACCTGGTCACCGAGGTCCTCGCGGGGACGCGCACCCTGCGGCACCTGTCCCGGCGGGCCGCTCCGGAGGTCTGCCACGGCCTGGCCGCCCATGCGCTCCCGCTCGCCTCCGGCGCACGGACCGCCCCGCCGCGGGTCCTGACGACCTGGCTCCAGGAACCGGCCCCGGGCGTCGCCGAGACAGGCGCCGTCGTCATCGTGGCCGGACGCGTCCAGGCCCTCGCCGTCCGCCTGGAACGCCACCGAGGCCGCTGGCGATGCACCGCAGTGGAGACCACCGCACCGCCACGCGACCGCGCAGGTCGCCCGGCCCAGCCGCGACCTCCGCACGGCCGCCCACGGCGATCACCGCAGCCGAGACCGCCCCGCAGCCGCAGCGCCTGACCGTGCTACCTCAGGGCTGACCAGCCACTAGAGCGGCGGGTGCGGCCAGCACGGCCGCACCCGCCGCGACCGGCCACCACCAATCGGTGGTCGGCGTGCACGTAACGAACCGGCCGGGCGTGGCCCCACAGAGCGCACCACAAAGCGCTCAGCGGACACGCCCGGCCACGGCACGACCGCGGCTCACTGCCCAGGTGCCGCAGAAGCGACTCCCAGCCGACCCATACATCACACCCAAGCGCCAACAAGGCCCTCATGGCGGCAATCACACCGGGGGACGATTGCGGCACAGCAAGCATGACCGCCGACCACGACGGGACGCCCGCCAGACGGCGATCAGCGCACCTCCGTCCACGCAGCGGAGCGGCCGGGCGTGTCACCGCAGAGTGCCCCTCAGCGCACTCAGGGGACACGCCCGGCCACACCCCAGATCAAACGCCCAGCGACTCCCCACCCAGAGCGACGCAAGACCAGCACCTAGAGCTCAGCCACCCGCGCACCACGGCCGAGCACCGGCGGGCCGCTCCCCCGCCGGCCGCACATAGCCGCATCGCTTGATCGCCACCTGCGCCACCGCGTTCCGGGCAACGCGCCCAGCAGTTCTTCGCCTCCTGCCGGATCACCGTCCAGCGCGTGCCGGCCGACAACGGCCCGTGCCACCGCTCACGGCTATGGCACCACCCCCTGGCCGCCGCCGACATCGCCCACCAGCGTCATTTCGGCGGGTCAGCGTGCGGCATGGGGGCCGGAAACGGGGAGCGGCCCCCAGGGCTGGTGCCTTGGGGGCCGCTGTCAGGTCGTGCGGGTCACTTGTTGCGCGGGTCGCCGTGGCAGCGCTTGAACTTCTTGCCCGAGCCGCACGGGCACGGGTCGTTGCGGCCCACGCCCTCGTACGGGTCCTTGACCTCTTCGCTGTGGTGCTCCACACCGCCCTCGCCGTCGACGGTGGGCGCGGAGTAGTCCAGCTTCTTGGGACGCTGCGGCTGCTCCAGCCCCTTGGCGCGGATGGTGGGAGTCTCGTGCTCGCCCTCGCCCTTCTCGGACGAAGCGGCCTTCTCCTCCTCCGCCGAAGCCCCGCCCGCGGCGGCCTCCTCCGCGGCGGCGCCGTCCGGGGCCGTCTTGGACACCTCGACCGGGGCGGTGCCGACCTTGGGAGTCTGCGGCTGGTCCTCGATCTCGACCTCGAGGTTGAACAGGTAGCCGACCGACTCCTCCTTGATGCCGTCGAGCATCGCGTTGAACATGTCGTAGCCCTCCCGCTGGTACTCCACCAGCGGGTCGCGCTGCGCCATGGCCCGCAGGCCGATGCCCTCCTGCAGGTAGTCCATCTCGTACAGGTGCTCGCGCCACTTGCGGTCGAGCACCGACAGCACGACGCGCCGCTCCAGCTCGCGCATGACCTCCGAGCCGAGCTCCTCCTCGCGCCGGTCGTAGGCGGCCTGGGCGTCCTTGCGGACCCGCTCGGCCAGCGTCTCGGCGTCCAGGTTGGAGATGTCGCCGCCGACCTCCTCGATCAGGTCCTCGACGCTGAACGAGATCGGGTACAGCTGCTTGAACGCCTTCCACAGCTTGTCGAGGTCCCACTCCTCGGCGAAGCCCTCGGCGGTGGCGCCCGCCACGTACCCGTCGACGACCTCGTCGATCATCTTGCGGACCTGCTCGTCCAGGTCGGCGCCCTCGAGGACCTTGCGGCGCTCGGCGTAGATGACCTGGCGCTGCCGGTTGAGCACCTCGTCGTACTTCAAGACGTTCTTGCGCATCTCGAAGTTCTGCTGCTCGACCTGGCCCTGCGCCGACTTGATCGCGTTGGTGACGATCTTGGACTCGATCGGCACGTCGTCCGGGATGTTGAGGCGCGTCATGATCGCCTCGACCCGGGCGGAGTTGAACAGCCGCATCAGGTCGTCCTCCAGCGACAGGTAGAACCGGGACTCGCCCGGGTCGCCCTGCCGGCCGGACCGGCCGCGCAGCTGGTTGTCGATGCGCCGCGACTCGTGCCGCTCGGTGCCCAGCACGTACAGGCCGCCCAGTTTGACGACCTCCTCGTGCTCGCCCTTGACGGCCTCCTTGGCCTTCTCCAGCGCCTCCGGCCAGGCCGCCTCGTACTCCTCGGGCGTCTCCAGCGGCGACAGGCCGCGCTGGTGCAGCTCCAGGTCGGCGCGGAAGTCGGGGTTGCCGCCGAGCATGATGTCGGTGCCGCGACCGGCCATGTTGGTGGCCACGGTGACGGCGCCCTTGCGGCCCGCCTCGGCGACGATCGCCGACTCCTTCTCGTGGTGCTTGGCGTTCAGCACCTGGTGCGGGATGCCGCGCCGCTTGAGCATCTTCGACAGCCGCTCGGACTTCTCCACGGACGTGGTGCCGACCAGGACCGGCTGGCCCTTGGCGTGCCGCTCGGCGATGTCCTCCACGACCGCCTCGAACTTGGCCTGCTCGGTCTTGTAGACCACGTCAGGCATGTCCTTGCGGATCATCGGCTTGTTGGTCGGGATCGGCACGACCCCGATCTTGTAGGTCTTGTTGAACTCGGCCGCCTCGGTCATGGCGGTACCGGTCATGCCGGCCAGCTTGTCGTACAGCCGGAAGTAGTTCTGCAGCGTGATCGTGGCGAGCGTCTGGTTCTCGTCCTTGATCGGCACACCCTCCTTGGCCTCGATGGCCTGGTGGATGCCCTCGTTGTAGCGCCGGCCGTGCAGGATGCGGCCGGTGAACTCGTCCACGATCAGGACCTCGCCGTTCATCACGACGTAGTCCTTGTCGCGCTTGAACAGCTCCTTGGCCTTCAGCGCGTTGTTGAGGAAGCTGACCAGCGGCGTGTTCTCCGGCGCGTAGAGGTTGTCGATGCCGAGCCAGTCCTCGACCTTCTCCACGCCGGACTCGGTGATGCCGACCGTGCGCTTCTTCTCGTTGACCTCGTAGTCGCCGGGGCCGTACTTGTCGACCTCGCCGGGGATCGGCTCGGCGCGCTTGAGCCGCGGGACGAGCTTGGCGAACTCCACGTACCACTTGGAGTTCTGCTCGGCCGGACCCGAAATGATCAGCGGGGTCCGGGCCTCGTCGATCAGGATCGAGTCGACCTCGTCCACGATCGCGAAGTTGTGGCCGCGCTGGACGCACTCGTCCAGGCTCCAGGCCATGTTGTCGCGCAGATAGTCGAAGCCGAACTCGTTGTTGGTGCCGTAGGTGATGTCGGCGTTGTAGGCGGCGCGCCGCTCCTCGGTCGACATCTGCGGCAGGATCACGCCGACCTCGAGGCCGAGGAACTGGTGCACGCGCCCCATCCACTCGGCGTCGCGCTTGGCCAGGTAGTCGTTGACCGTGACGATGTGCACGCCCTTGCCGGACAGCGCGTTCAGGTACGCCGGCAGGACCGCGGTGAGCGTCTTGCCCTCACCGGTCTTCATCTCGGCGATGTTGCCGAGGTGGAGCGCGGCGCCGCCCATGATCTGCACGTCGAAGTGCCGCTGGCCCAGCACGCGGCGGGCGGCCTCGCGAGCGGTGGCGAACGCCTCGGGCAGCAGGTCGTCCAGAGTTTCGCCGTCGGCGAGCCGCTCCCGGTACTTGTCGGTCAGCTCGCGCAGCTCGGCGTCGCTCATCTCCAGGAAGTCTTCTTCGATGGAGTTGACCTGATCCGCGAGCTTCTTGAGCTTGCGCAGGGTTTTTCCTTCGCCCGCACGAAGGATCTTGTCGATGACCGGTGGCACTCAAGGCTCCTTGCAGATCGCGGGTCACCGCCGCTCGGCGGTACGCACACCACACGTACGATGCCATCGTAGGCGAGTCTCAGGATGGTCTAGGTCACTGCGCGGCGCAATCCAGGACGCGCGCCGTTTGACCTTTCCGTCCCCGAGGAAGGTCTTAGGCCATACCCGAGGGGAGGCGTTCGATGACCGAAGAACGGCCGCACGAAGGACATGGCTCGCACGCCGGACGGCCCGGCTCGTGGGCGGCCGTCGGCATCATGATCAGCGGTTTCGTGGTCGGCGGCGTCGCCCTGTGCGCGGGCCCGGCCTGGGTGGCGTTCTGGGTCGGCGTGGGGATCGTGGTGATCGGTTTCATCGTCGGCGGGATGGTGCACATCTTCTCCGACGTGGTGGTGGACGCGCCGCGGGTGATTCCGGAGATCGTCGACTACTCCGTCTTCGGCACCCGCACCGACAAGCGCCGCGGCGGCCCCTCCGGCGAGACGATCGACAAGCCCATCCGCACCGACAGCCAGAGCACCCCCCACGGCTGATCGTCCACGCGGGAGGCCCCTGCGGACGGCGGTGCGGCCGGACGAGGACACGAACGTAAAATTTCACGGCCCTTTCACGGGACGGCCCCTGATCGCCGCTGAGACCTAACGCGCCAACTCGGTGTTGACGGGGGCGAGAAGCTCCGCCGGAGTCATCCGCTCGACGCGGACGGCGTCGCAGCCGACCCACTCGGCGGCGCTCCTCAGCGCCGCGCACAACGCGGCGACGGACGACTCCGTGCGTCCGGCCGTGCGCGTCGCCCACGGTTCCAGCGACGCCTGACGCGCCACCAGGGTCGTGCCCTCGCGAGCCGGGTCGACGCGGCCGATGAGCCGTCCCCCGGCCAGCAGGGGCATGGCGAAGTAGCCGTGCACGCGCTTGGCCTTGGGCACGTACGCCTCCAGCCGGTGGTCGAACCCGAACACGCGGGACGTGCGGGCACGGTCCCAGACCAGCGAGTCGAACGGGGACAGCAGCGTCGTGACGTGCCGTCCGCGCGGCGGGACGGCGAGCGCCTCGGGATCGGCCCAGGCCCCGTTCCGCCATCCCGCCACGCGCACCGGCACCAGCCCGGACGCCTCGACCACGGCGTCGACCTGCTCGGCCTTGATCCGGAAGTAGTCGGCGAGGTCCGCGCGGGTCGCCACGCCCAAGGCCTGGCCGGCGTGCCGGACCAGGCGGGTCAGGCACGTCTCGTCGTCCGGCTCCTCGGCCAGCAGCTCGGCCGGGACGGCGCGCTCCGCCAGGTCGTACACGCGCCGCCAGCCGATCCGCCGCACGCACACGACCTCGCCGATGTCCAGCAGCCACTCGATGGCGATCTTGTGGTCGCTCCACTGCCACCAGTCCGCCCCGGCCTTGGCGCCGCCCAGCTCCTTCGTGGTGAGCGGCCCGTCGACGCGCAGCCGCTTGAGGATGTCGTCGCACACCCCCTCGGGGACTTTGTGCCAACGCAACCCGCGGCGGCGGAACTCGCGGCGCCGGAAGGCGAAGAACGGCCATTCCGTCATCGGCAGCACGGACGCCGCGTGCGCCCAGTACTCGAACCCGGTGCCGCCGCTCCAGTACGCCTTCTCGACCGCCGTCCTGCCGACCGGACCGAGACGCGCGTACGGCACCAGCTCGTGCGAACGGGCGAGCACGGAGATCGTGTCCAGCTGGACGGCCTTCAGCCGCTGCAGAACACCGGGCACGCCGCCCCGCCGGCCGTCCGCCCCGAGCAGCCCTTGCGCGCGCAGCTGCAGCCGCCGCGCCTCGTCCGCGCTGAGTTCTATGTCCGTCACCCCGGCGATGTTAGGTCACGACACCGACAAAACACGATAGCCGGTGACACCTCCATCGCACCCCGATCCCCACAACCCCGCGATCACGGCACCCCGGCCCAGCCCCCGACGCCATCCCACCACGTCACAGCGAACTCGCCCGTCGTCGCACGCGTGCCGCCGCGAACAGCATGGGATACCTGTCGCATTCACCCGCACCAGCAGTGGCGGACGGGCCTGAGCTGATGCGGGTACCGCCGCGCACTCCGTCCCACGTTCCGCCTCTCCTGACCCCGGCCAAGAGCTCCATCGCGGACCACGAACCAAGTGCCGGGCAAGCGGTTCGATCCGGCTCGATACGGGCGTAGACACGGGCCCACAGCCCGGCCGTCTCCACCAGCCCGGCGGCGCGATGTGAGAGTCGCGGTGATTGCCGTGGGGAGCCCGGGTGGTGCGCGGGCTACAGCGGAAGTGCGGCGGTAGAGGCGGAGTGCAGGCAGAGGTTGCCGACTCCGGGATCAGTTCATGGCGGAACTTGCAGTGGGAGCACAGGTGAAGGCGGGAGGGCACCAAGGTAAGGCGGAGCGCGCAAGCGGACCGGCTCGGAAGGCGGCGGCATGACCCGCGACGTCCTCGTGGCATGACCAGGGGCAAGCCGCAGGGGTGGAATGTGGCGGCACCCGTATCAGCCCAGCGCCCCCTCCGCCACTGCTGGCGCGGGTGAATGCGGCGGGTCCCCCAGACTGCGTGCGTGACGGGGTCCGGCCGGGTGGCGGGCCGAGGTGGGTGATGGCTTCGTGCTGCGTTCGCCGGAGTTCTGCCCTGGTGCCGCCGGGGGTCACGGAAGCGGTGACGGAGGAGCCGCTGCGGCTGGAGCCCTCGACGTCGATCGTCAAGCGCTGCGCAACCCGGGACCGCAGAGATCCGTTTCTGGGTGGGTGACGTTCGGGTGGAGGCGGTGGGCGGCCTGGCGGGAGTGGAGTGGCGGAGGGGGCTGGGCTGATGAGGCATGACCGCCTGGTCGGGTGAGGTCAGTTCATGGAGTGTGGGGGCGCACCCGGGGCGGGAACCGGGGCGCCCACGGCTCGGACACAGGTTGGAAGCAGGCGTGGCTTCGGGTGCTTGAGGAGGGTTGGCGGCATGCCAAGGTGGGCTGCGCCGCCCGTGCTGTCCGCCGCGAGAGTCGTGTGGGCGACGTGTCCCACTGCGGTGTGAGGCGAGGCCCCGATGCGGCTCACGGTCGACGCGAGGCGCGGGGGCGGCTGTCGGGACCGGTCGGGGCGGCCGCGTCTCGAGGGTGGTGCCGGGGCCGGTCCCGCGGGCTCGTCCAGGACGGCCGCAAAGACGTCGGTCAGGTGATCTCCAGAAGCTTCTCCCGGACCGCGTAGACGACCGCTTCCATGCGGGAGTGCAGCTGCAGCTTCTCCAGGATGTTGCGGACGTGGTTCTTGACGGTGTTCTCCGAGATGAACAGCTCGCGGGCGATCTCCCGGTTGCCCAGGCCGCGGGCCACCAGCCGCAGGACCTCCATCTCGCGTTCGGTGAGCTTGGGCGCGGGCACCTGCTGCTGGCGCTCCTCGCTGCGCTTGGCCAGCGCCGCGAACTCGGTGATCAGCTTCGACGCCATCGAGGGGCTGATCAGCGACTGGCCGCCGTGCACCGCGCGGACCGCCTGCGGGACCTCGTCGATGGAGATCTCCTTGAGCAGGTAACCGGTGGCGCCGGCCTTGATCGCCTCGAAGAGGTCCTCCTCCTCGTCGCTGATGGTCAGCATCACGATCTTCGCGCTGGGCGCCGCGTCCTTGATCGCCGTGCACGCCTCGATGCCGCTGCGGCGGGGCATGCGGATGTCCATCAGGACGACGTCCGGGAGGAGATCGCCGGCCATCTCGACCGCCTCGTGGCCGTCCGCGCCCTCGCCGATGACCTCGATGTCGGGCTCGCTCTGCAGCACCATCTCCAGGCCGCGGCGGAACAACGCGTGGTCGTCCACGATGAGCACGCGGATGGGGTCGGAGGAGGTCTCCGCGCCACCCTTGCCGTTGCCGCCCGCGACCTGACGGGGCACCGCGGCGGCGCCGCGAGCCTCGGGATTCTCGCTCACCTGAGTCGCGGCGTGGAGGAGAACGCCGCTTCCCCCCTTCGCTGTCCGTGATCTGGTCTTCCGGAGGGTTCCGCGGAGCGGTGGCCTCGGGCGACGCGGCACGAGGCGCGAGCCGCGCGCCGCGGGCGCGCGCACGCGCCCCGCCGCCCCGGACCACCGCGTCCGCGGCTTGCCGAATTTACGCCTTTCTAGATCATGACATGACCCGGCCGGTGACGTGCCGCAAGTGTCGCATCACTCTTCGACAAGGCGGATGACTCCGTAGTTCCAGCCGCGCCGCCGGTAGACCACGGAGGGATGGCCGGTGGCCTTGTCGCGGAAAAGGTAAAAGTCGTGACCCACCAGCTCCATCTCGAACAGGGCCTGCTCGACGCCCATCGGCTCGGCCTTGTGGAACTTCTCGCGGACGACGACCGGGCCGTCGCCCTCCATGGGGATCGGGACGAGGTTCTCCTCGGGCTCGGCGGAGGACTCCGAACGCGTCTCCCCTTCGGCGGCGGGGGCGTCGGAACCGGACGCGGCGGGCGCCTCGCTCAAGGGGGGCTCGGGGAGCGGCTCCATCGTGGCCAGCTTGGCCGGGGACCGGCTGCCGTGATGCACCTTGCGCCGGTCGCACTGCCGACGCAGCCGGTTCTCCAGCTTGTCCAGCGCCAGATCGAGGGCCTCGTAGCGGCCCTCGGCCGCGGCCTCGGCACGGATCACCGGACCTCGCGACCGGATCGTGAGCTCGACCCGCTCGCGCTGGTCCGCCAGCCGCGGGTTGCGCTCCTGAGAGACCTCCACGTCCACGCGGATGACCTTGTGGTTCAGCCGCTCGATCTTTGCCAGTTTTCCGTCGACGTGCCGCCGGAACCGGTCGTCGACATCGGTATGACGGCCCCTGACGGTGATGTTCACGCGGGACCCCCCTTCTCCCGGATGACGGAGTCGCGTTGTCGGGGTCGCACCCGCCCGGCCGACCTGGTCTTCGTCCCCACATCCGCCTGCTGAGGGTCTCGCAGCGCTCTCGCCACTACTCCCCTTCTCCCTGCTCGGGGGATGTCCGATCCCCCGACGGGGCAGGACTTACCTCTAAGGCGCACCGTGATCGGTCGACGAGAAGTCGCCTTACGTGGGCCGTTTCGCCTGCGCCTGGCATCGGCTAGCCGGACTGGCGGACATGCTCGCGACGAGCACCGCAGTCCGACGCAACCACGGACCCGGGCGGGTGCCATGTCAGGAACGCTAATCGGTAACGCCACGAATGTCAGGGGGGTGACGAGAGGAAATACTCACAGTGCGTCATCACGGAACCTCCTTCCGGTGCGCGCGCTCACCCTCGGGGGCCGCCCGCGCCCCGCGGACCGCCGCGCCCGCGGGGACTCGAGCATGATCAAGACCTCGCAGGTCAGGGCGACCTCCCGAGACGGTGAGACTTCGACGACCGCCTTCTCATCGCGATACGGGGGGCGACCCCGGCGTCGCGATCGACCCGGCTCCCAGCGGTGACCCGGGTCATTCATGGTTACGCTCGGCAACGACCTACGGGTTCAGTCGTCCGCATGAACAATCTCACCTCTCTTCCCGGTGACCTTCGTAGGCGATCGCGTCGCCGCTGGTCCGAGCGCCGCCAGCACAGCGCTGGGCCTCTGCCGACCGCTTCCGGACGCACCCGAACGCTCCCTTCCTGCCGTTCCGCCCCCTGACGGCCGCACCGATAAACTCGCCGCTTTCGCCCTCAAAGGCACCCTGCCGTTCGTCCTCAGAAACGCGCCGAACGTCCTCTGTGAGAAGACGGTCCAGGACGCCGCTGCCAAGCCGCCACACCCCCGCGGTGCCGGTGTTGGCGGTGGCAGGCGATTTGGGCGACGCGTCGGGCTGTGCGCGGGGCAGGGGCGTGGATTCCTCGGGCTCTTGGGGGTGGATCAAGGTGGGTGGTGGCGAGGGGTGGCGGCTACGGTGGCGGCGGCGATGACGGTGGCGCCTGCTTCGGTCAGGGCGCGGGTGGCCTCCGCCAGGGTGGCGCCGGTGGTGACGACGTCGTCCACGACGACGAGGCGTCGGCCGGGAAGCGGTCGCCTGGCCGTCAGCGCGTTCTCGAGGTTGGCGGCGCGTTGGGCGGCTGTGAGGCCGGCCTGGTCGGCCACCCGGCGGCGGTGCCGCAAGGCGTCCACGCGGACGGCCGCCATCCCAGTAGTGCGCAGCTCCCGGACGGCGGCGTCGGTCATGCGCCGCGTCGGGTCGTGACCCCGGCGCCGGACGGCGGACCGTGCCGACGGCACTGGAACGAGGGCGACGGGCGGGTCCCTCGGGGCGCCCGGATGCTCGGCCAGGGCGGCGCGCACGGCGCGGGCCAGGGCGGCGCCGAGGGGGCGCGCCAGTGCCGTTCTGCCGTGCTCCTTGTGGGCGACGAGCATCGCTTGGACGGGGCCCTCATAGACCGTGACCGCCCACGGGCACGGCGCGCCCGAGGAGCGCCCCACGCGGCGGGCGGGGGTCTCCAGCCGGGACGCGCAGCGTCGGCACAACAGTCCGGCCGCCAGGCCGCAGCCCGCGCAGGTCTCCGCCAGAACCAGGTTGATCAGGTCGTTGAGCAGCCGCATGCCTCAACGCTGCCCGGCGGCGCGTCCCGACCGCCAGGGTGCGGAGAGATTGTGGATAACTACTGGGCGTAGGTCGGGTCGCTGCCCGGGATGGCGCAGACCCATTCGCTGAACTGGTCGCGGTAGGAGCGCTGACGGCACACGCGCCTCTGGTGGGACGAGCGGGTCCCGACGAGAACCGGGCTCTTGGGGGCCGCGGCGATCGTCTGGGGCAGGCCCAGGGCGCCGACGCCGAGGGAGCTGATGGCGCCGCCGCTCACCGGGACGAGGTAGGGCAGCGGTTGCGAGTCGGACTTGGCGCGTCCGAGGACGGCCAGCGTGCCGTAGTCGCGCCAGGCGAGGTCGATGGCGTCCTGAAGCTCGGAGCTGACCGGGAGGAACGAGCCGACCTCGACGCCTCCGTCCGGGCGGTGGACGATGCGGCCGATGTGGACCTGGGCGCGGCGGTCCATCTTCACGATGGCGGCCACGCGGACGCCGTCGCGGGCCACGCGCAGGGCGAGCACCTGGCGCCCGCCCAGCCCCCAGTGGGCGGCGCGCACGGGGGCCCGGCCGCGCGGCCGCACCCACAAGGTGGAGCCGTCCTTCGTGCTCTCCACCGTCCACAGCATGCCGTTGCGGTCGAAGGACGGGGCGGTGAAGCGGGCCTTCGGGTCGCGGCGCGTCAGGATGGGCCGGATGTCGGTGGACCCGGCGACGAGGGTCCCGACCAAGACCTCGCCCGAGTCGGGGCTGAGCCCGGCGACCTCCTGGTGGTCGGGGGCGACGGCGGGATGGACGAGGCGTCCGGCGGTGCCGGTGACGATGGGCTGCGGCACATCGCCGGCGAGCCGGCTCAGATGGCCCGCGGCGCCGATGAGGTAGGCGCTCTGCGGGACGGAGCCTTGCTCGGACGACTCGCCGTCGGGGGCGTTGCCCGCCCACGCGCGGACGGACTGGACGGAGCCGACGCCCTCGGGCGTGACCGTCTCGCCCTCGATCTGCAGTTTGAAGTGCTTGACCTCCGACAGCTGCCGCAGCGTCCAGCTGAGCTGCGCGGACATGCGTTCGAGGCTGCCGGAGCGGGCCTGGCCGGTCAGGTCGACGACGGCGACGTCCTTGCTGATCGTGACGCCGCCGCGCAGCCGGGTGCCGGGCGGGAACGCGCTGCGGACGGCGGGCGCCAGCCACGAGGTGGGGCCGACGAGCAGGGCCTGGACGAGCCGGGTGGGCAGGTCCTGCCGGTTGGCCAGCGGCAGGAACACGGCGTTGGGCACCAGGGTCCGCCCGTCCGGGCCGAAGTAGTAGAGGTTGACGGTCCGGAAGGCGCGTTCCACGTCGGCCTTGGTGAGCAGCAGGCCGCCCCGCACCTCGGTCGGCAGTTCGGTGATGCGCCACACGCCCTGCGGGGTCTTCGCCAGCTGGAAGGTGACCTCGAGGTGCTTGGGGTCGGCGGTGTACTGGCCGTCCGGTCCGATGGTGCCGAGCTGGTCGCCCTCCACCCGGACGGTGGCCTGCGCGCCGCTCTCCTTGACGAGGACGGGCTCGTCGCGGTCCTGGAACACGGCCACGGCGGGGCGCAGGCCGGGCCGCCACCCGGCGGACGGGGAGACGTACTCGCGCGCCACCTTCTGGTCGTCGTCGAAGCTCGCCGAGGCGGACAGGAACCCGGACACGATCTGCGCCGGGCCCCACTCGGGGCGAGGCCGCACCGGCACCAGCCGCACGTACGAGTCGTCGACCTGTTCGGACCGGTCGGCCGGCTGGCCGGACACGACGCGGCCGCCGGTCGGCACGGTGGCGCAGCCCGCGGTCATCAGCAGCGTCACGGCCGCGGCGAGCACGGCGCGCACCCGGGCCGTTCCGATCACCCGTCGGCCCCTCCCGTCGGGACGTCCGGTCACTCCCCCGCCTCCAGTTCGGCGAAGACGGCGCGCGAGTCGCGGACGCCGGGCGGGACGAGCGGCAGCGGGGATCCGCGCAGCTCGGCGCCCGCCACGCGCGGCAGCGACAGCCGGAACTGGGAGCCCTTGCCGGGCTCGCCCCACGCCTGCAGCCAGCCGCCGTGCAGCTGGGCGTCCTCCTTGGAGATCGCCAGGCCGAGCCCGGTGCCGCCGGTGGTGCGGGCGCGGGCGGGGTCGGCGCGCCAGAACCGGTCGAACACCATCTGGCTCTCGCCGGGCTTGAGGCCCACGCCGTGGTCGCGCACCGCCACGGCGACCGCGTCGCGGTCGGCGGCGACGGTCACGACGATGTCCTCGCCCTCGCCGTGCTCGACGGCGTTGACCAGCAGGTTGCGCAGGATGCGTTCGACGCGCCGGCGGTCCACCTCGGCCATGCACGGCTCGCCGGGCAGCTGCAGGACGACCTTGCTGCCGGTGCGCTCGGCCAGGCCCTGGATGTCGCCGACGGCGCGCAGCACCAGGTCGCGCATGTCGAGCGACTCGGCGTCCAGGGTGGCGGCGCCCGCGTCGTAGCGGCTGATCTCCAGCAGGTCGGTGAGCAGCGACTCGAAGCGTTCGAGCTGGCTCTGCAGCAGTTCGGCGGAGCGCGCGACGGCCGGGTCGAAGGTGTCGCGGTGCTCGTAGATCATGTCGGCGGCGATGCGGATGGTGGTCAGCGGGGTGCGCAGCTCGTGCGAGACGTCCGACACGAACTGCCGCTGCACCTGCGACAGGTTCTCCAGCTCGCCGATCTTCTCCTGCAGGTTGGCGGCCATCTCGTTGAACGAGGTGGCCAGGCGCGCCAGGTCGTCCTCGCCGCGCACCCGCATGCGCTCCTCGAGCCGTCCGGCGGCCAGCCGCTGCGCGCCCTGCGCCGCGAGCCGCACCGGGATGACGACCTGCCGCGTGACCAGCGAGGCGATGGCGGCGAGCAGCAGCACCAGCACGGCGCCGACCGCGAGCAGCGACCACGCCACCCGGGTGAGGGTGCGCTCTTCCTGGGTGAGCGGGAACAGGTAGTACAGCTCGAACTGCCCGGTCTTCCCGCCGACGATGAGACCGGGTTCGCGGTCGCGGCCGATATAGGACAGCTTGCCGAAGGTGTAGACGCGCGCCCCGGACGGCCCGCGGCGCAGCTCCTCGCGCAGCCGCTGCGGGACGCTCTCCTGACGCAGCTCGTTGGTGGCGAAGCCGTCGTAGTAGGGGTTCTTCGCGTCGCGGATGTAGATCTCGTAGAGTCCGGACGGTCCGCTGCGGGCCTTGAGGGCGTTGACGACGCTGTCCAGCCGCCCGTCGTCGTCGGAGGAGGGGCCGCCCAGGTCCCGCTGCACCCTGCCCAGGCCCTCGTCGAGCTGCAGCATCGCCGCCTTGATCTTGCTTTCCATGAGGGCGGCGGAGATCTGCTGCTGCAGGAACGCGCCGAGGATCGCCACCACGACCGCCGAGATCACCAGCGTGGAGGTGACCACCCGGACCTGGATGGAGCGGCGCCAGCGGGTGTAGGCCCGTCCGACCGCGCGGCGCAGGACCCGCCGCGACGCCCGCAGTCCGCGCCGCGCGATCCGCTTCGCCGCGTTCATCGCCGCACCCCTCCCCCGAGGGCGCACGGCGTCCTCCCCCGCGACGCGCACGCGACCGCAGGGTCGGGGCGGTTCCATGGCCGGGGGGTGGGCGGGGCCTCGACCGTCACGGGGGGACTGCTCATCGGGTCGTCGTCGCCGTCACACGGATCGGATCACGCGGGACCGGCCTTGTAGCCGACGCCGCGCACCGTCACGACGATCTCCGGGTGCTCCGGATCCTTCTCGATCTTGGCGCGCAGCCGCTGGACGTGCACGTTGACCAGCCGGGTGTCGGCGGCGTGCCGGTAGCCCCACACCTGCTCCAGCAGCACCTCGCGGGTGAACACCTGGCGCGGCTTGCGGGCCAGCGCCACCAGCAGGTCGAACTCCAGGGGGGTCAGCGGGATGGTCTTGTCGCCGCGCTTGACCGAGTGCCCGGCCACGTCGATGGTGATGTCGCCGATCTGCAGGGTCTCGGGCGCCGGCTCGTCGGTGCGGCGCAGCCGGGCGCGCACCCGGGCGACCAGCTCCTTGGGCTTGAAGGGTTTGACGATGTAGTCGTCGGCACCGGACTCCAGGCCGAGCACCACGTCGACCGTGTCGCTCTTGGCCGTCAGCATGACGATCGGGACCCCGGACTCGGCGCGGATCTGGCGGCACACGTCGATGCCGTCGGCGCCGGGCAGCATCAGGTCGAGCAGCACCAGGTCGGGCCGGGTCTCCCGGAACGCCTCCAGCGCCTTGTCGCCGTCGTGGACGAAGGATGGCTCGAAACCCTCGCCCCTGAGCACGATGCCGAGCATCTCGGCGAGAGCGAGGTCGTCGTCGACGACCAGTACACGTCCTCTCATGGCCCTCATCGTCGCAAAATCGGGGTTCGGTGGGATACGGCAAGCGCGTCGCGCACGTGATCGACGCCCCCGTCGCGCCCCGGACGGCGGACCGGCCCCACCTCGCCAGGGAGACAAATGCCTTGGCAGGCAAGGTTACCTGCGTTTGCCTCGTCCATGACCCCTCCCGACCGGCGATGGGGCGGCGTGCACCCGGCCGCGTCCGAAGAAACGGATTCTAGACACGGGTGCGCCGCCCAACCCGTGGCGCGTCCGATAGCGGCCGTTCGGTTCCATCGTCGAAGTAGCGTCAAGAGGAGGCAATCACTGAGCCTTGCCCGTGACAGGATGGCCGGACGGGCCGTCAAGCGGGCGGGCGTCGCGAATCGGGCATACGGAACGGGGCTACGGACGGGGAGTTGAGAATGTCGGTACCGAACGGCTGGGCTGCTCCGGGCGACCGAGAGACCCCGGCCGCGCCCGCGCCTTCCGCCCCCACGTCTGCTTCCCCATCGGAGGCTTTGTCCCTTCCTGCCCCGGACGCCGCTTCCGCACCCGCGTCTCAGCCCGCGGCCGCCGCTTTGAAGACGCCCTTGGCGGACGCAGATCTCCTCGGGGGCGACATCCCATTCCGGCCGCTGTCCATTTCGGAGATGCTGGACGGGGCCATCGCCTGTATACGGCGACATCCACGGGCGACTTTGGGGCTGTCCATCGCCGTCTCCACCGTCATCCAGGTGACGGGGTCGCTGCTGGCGTACTACTTCATCGGCCCCGAGGCCCGTGAGGAGCTCACGCCCAGCATCCTCATCCGCACCGTGGGGACGCAGTTCGTCCTGGGCGCCATCGGGCTGGTGCTGTCGGCGTACGGGATCCTGCTGCTGGCCGGGTTGCTCGCGCCGCTGTTGGGACGCGGGCTGCTGGGGATGCCGACCTCGCTGCGGCGGGCGTGGCGGGACGCGCGGCCCCGGATGGCGCGGCTGGCCGGCGTCGCCGCGGTGATCATGACGTGCTCGCTCGCCGCGCTGGCGCTGCCGAGCGCGCCGCTGCTGATCCTGGTCGCCGTCGAGGGGCCCGTCCCGGCGATCATCATCGCCGGGATGCTCGGGATCCCGCTCGGCCTGGCCGCGATGACGTGGGTGTACGTGCTGCTGGTGCTGGCCGCGCCCGCGGTGGTGATGGAGCGGGAGAGCGTCGGCGGCGCGCTGCGGCGGGCCCGCGCGCTGTCGCGCGCCCGCTGGTGGCGCACCTGCGGCACGCTGCTGCTCGCCCTGATGATCACGGTGTTCATGGGGCTGCTGGCACTGCGCGTGCCGTTCCTGTTCGTGCAGGTGATCGTGTTCGGCGACGCGGAGGGCACCGGCGCGACGGCCGGGGCGCTGGCGGTCGACACGCTGGGACGCATCGTGAGCTGGTCGGTGGTGCTGCCGTTCGACGCCGGCGTCATCGCGTTGCTGTACGTCGACCGGCGGATGCGCCGCGAGGGCTTCGACCTCGACCTGCGGACCCGTGCGCGCCCCGCCGCCCAGGGCGGCGCCCCCGCCGCGTCCGCCCCCGCGGACGGCCGCGCGGACGAGGTGGCTTCGGACGACGGCTTCTTCGACCTGTGGCGGCCGGATCCGATCGTCGCGCGAGCGCGGCCGTCGCGGCCCCCGAAGCCGCCTGTGTACATTCCCCTGCCGCCGCCCGTACCGCCGCCGCAGCCGCCACCGCAGTTCCAGCCCTATCTGCAGCCGCCGCAGGCTCAGCCGCCGGCCCCGCCCGGCCCGCCTGCGCCGCAGGCGCCGCAGCAGCCGCCGCAGACCTGGACGTCGACATGATCATCGACAGGATCGCCGCCGTGCTCACCGCCCTGACCACCGATCCGATCGGCCGGGAGGAGGCCCGCGAGCTGGCCCGCCGCGAGCTGGAGAAGCCGATCTACCACCGGGACCAGCCGTCCTTGCTGGAGCGGCTGCTGGTGCGGATCTTCGAGTGGCTGCGGGACCTGCTCGACCGGTCGCCGAACCCGACCGTGCCGCACAGCGTCGGCTGGATCTCCTGGATCGTGATCCTGCTGCTCGTGGCGGTGGCGATCGGCCTGGTCGCGTGGCTGATGCGCAGCCGCCGCAACACCCGCGGCTCCCGGCGGGCGCTGCTGGACGACACGCCGTCCACCCCGCAGAGCCATCGCGAGCGCGCCGAGGAGCACGCGGCGGCCGGACGCTGGGCGGAGGCGATCCGCGAGCGGCTGCGCGCCATCGCGCGCGATCTGGAGGAGCGGGCGGTGCTCGGGCCGCGTCCGGGCCGCACCGCCGACGAGCTGGCGGCCGAGGCGGGCCGGGCGCTGCCGGACGTGGCGGCGCGGCTGCGGACGGGCGTGCGGATCTTCGACGACGTCTGGTACGGCGGGCGGCCCGGCACCCCGGAGGGGTACGCGCAGCTGCGCGACCTGGACGAGCGGATCCGCGCCGCCAAACCGCGCCCGCTGGGCGAGACGGGCGGCTCCTCCGAGGAGAGCGCGCAGCCCGGTCTCCCCGTGCCGGCCATGCTCTCCACGAACTCCGAGCTCTCCACGGACTCTGAGCTCTCCACGGACTCCGACGGCGGTGATCGCCGGTGACGTCGACGTTGACTCCCGACGCTCCCGACGCGCCGCCGTCGTCCGGCGGCGGCGCGGAGCCGACCGCGGGGCAGGTCGCCCGGCGTCGCTGGCGGGCCTCGCGGGGCGTCCTCGCGGTCGTGCTGGCCGTCGTCGCGGTCGCGGTGATCCTGGCGGTGCTGCGTCCCGGCGCCGCCGAACAGGACCTCGACCCGCAGTCACCGGGCCGGGGCGGCACCCGCGCGCTCGCCGAGATCCTGCGGCAGCGGGGCACGCCCGTGGCGGTGTCGCGCAGCGCCGCGGACGCGGCCGAACGGGCCACCGCCGGATCCGTCACGGTCGTCACCTGGTCGGGACGGCTCACGCGGGCCGACATCGACCGGCTGCGGAGCATCCGGGGCGACCTGCTGCTCGTGGCGCCGACCCGAAGGGTCCTCCACGCGCTGGCGCCCGGCGTCGAGAAGGCGGGCACCAGCTTCGAGAAGACCGACGAGCCCGGCTGCGCGCTGCGGGCGGCCGCCTTGGCGGGGAAGGTGCGGTTCGGCCGCTCCGAGACCTACCTGCCCCCGTCCGGAGCGACGGCGTGCTACCGCGACGAGGGCAAGCCCCGGCTGGTGCAGGTGGCGCTTGACGGCGGAGCCCGCACGGTGACGGTGCTCGGGTCGCCCTTCCCTCTCACCAACGAGTTCCTGGACGACGAGGGCAACGCGGCCCTGGCGATGAACCTGGTCGGGGCCCGCTCCTCCGTGGTGTGGCTCATCCCCGACCTTCCGGAGCCGGGCAGCGGCAGCGGCGACGCGACGTTGGGCGACCTGGTGCCGTTCGGCGTGAAGCTGTTCTTCCTGCAGCTGGTGCTCGCCGTGGCGGCCGTCGCGGTGTGGCGGGCCCGCAGGCTGGGGCCGGTCGTCGCCGAGCCGCTGCCGGTGGTGGTGCGTTCGGCGGAGACCGTGGAGGGCCGCGCCCGCCTCTACCGCGCCCACCGCGCCCGCGGCCGCGCCGCCGACGCCCTGCGCGCCGGGGCGCGCGAACGCCTCGTCCCGCTGCTCGGGCTGCCGCGCAGCGCGGCCCAGGACCCGAACGCCGCCCAGGAGGTCGTCGCCGCGGTGGCCGAGCGGGTGCGCGCGGCCGGGGCGGGGGCGCCGCCCGGGGCGGCCCCGACGGGGACGTTCCGCACCGGCCCGGACGGCCGCCTGCTCTACGACGAGGCGACCATCGGCGCGGCCCTGTACGGTCCTGAACCGGCGGACGACGCCGGACTCGTGTGGCTGTCCGACGTTCTCGACGACCTGGAAAGGCAGGTACGGCAATCGTGAACCACCCGGCACCGCTCGCCAAGGACGGCGCGCCCGGCGTCGGCCCCGCTCAGGCCCAGCAGGCCCGGCAGGCTCTGACCGCGCTGCGCGGCGAGGTGGCCAAGACCGTCGTGGGCCAGGACTCGGTGGTGACCGGTCTGGTCATCGCGCTGCTGTGCCGGGGCCACGTGCTGCTGGAGGGCGTGCCCGGCACCGCCAAGACGCTGCTGGTCAAGACGCTCGCGCACGCCCTGGACCTGGACTTCAAGCGCGTCCAGTTCACCCCGGACCTGATGCCCGGCGACGTGACCGGCTCGCTGATCTACGACAACCGGACCGCGGAGTTCGAGTTCCGCGAGGGCCCGGTGTTCACCAACCTGCTGCTCGCCGACGAGATCAACCGCACGCCGCCCAAGACGCAGGCGTCGCTGCTGGAGGCGATGGAGGAGCGGCAGGTGTCCGTGGAGGGCGCGGCGCGCGCGCTGCCCGACCCGTTCGTGGTGTGCGCCACCCAGAACCCCCTCGAGTACGAGGGCACCTACCCGCTGCCGGAGGCCCAGCTCGACCGGTTCCTGCTGAAGCTGACCGTGCCGGTGCCGTCCCGCGACGAGGAGATCGCGATGCTGGAGCGGCACGCGGCAGGGTTCGACCCGCGCGACCTGTCGCAGGTGCAGGCGGTCGCCACGGCGTCCGACCTGGCCGCGGGGCGCGCCGCCGTCAACGCGGTGCGCCTGGACTCCAAGGTCGCCGCGTACGTCGTCGACCTGTGCCGCGCCACCCGCCAGTCGCCGTCCCTGCAGCTGGGCGTGTCCCCTCGGGGCGCGACCGCGCTGCTGGCCACCTCCCGCGCCTGGGCGTGGCTGTCCGGCCGCGACTACGTCACGCCCGACGACGTGAAGGCGCTGGCCCGCCCCACCCTGCGCCACCGCGTCCAGCTGCGTCCCGAGGCCGAGCTGGAGGGCGCGACCGCCGACGGCGTGCTCGACGGCATCCTCGCCCACGTCCCGGCTCCGCGCTGATCCGGCACGGCATCGTGGCGACCGGGGAGCACGTGATGAGCGAGCCGATGGGACGCGGCGCCGCCCGGGCGGCGGAGCCCGCGGCGCGGGAAGGCGGTGCGCGCAGGGCGTCCCGGGGGCGTGCGGGGGTCATGGCATGGCGGTGACGGGACGGCTGGGGCTGCTGGCGCTGATCGGGGCGGTCGTGCCGATCGTCCTGCCGAGCTGGTGGACGCTGGCGGGCCTGTGGGGCGTGCTGCTGGCCGGCGTCGCGGTCGACCTGGCGCTCGCCGGGAACGTGCGGGCGCTGCGGCTGCACCGCGAGGGCGACGCCAGCGTGCGGCTCGGCGAGACGGCGCGGGTGTCGCTGATCGTGGAGAACACCGGACGCCGCCGGGTGAAGGGCCGGCTGCGCGACGTGTGGCCGCCGAGCGCGGGCGCCGCCGGACCCCGCGCGGTGCGGCTGGACGTCCCGGCCGGGGAGCGCCGCCGCATCGAGACGACGCTCGTGCCGACCCGGCGCGGCGACCGGCAGGCGGTGACCGTGGCGATCCGCTCGTCGGGCCCGCTGGGACTGGCCGCCCGGCAGCTGTCGCGCCGCGCGCCGTGGACGGTGCGGGTGCTGCCGGCGTTCCCGTCCCGCCGCCACCTGCCCGCCAAGCTCGCCAAGCTGCGGGAGCTGACCGGGCAGCACGTGGCGCAGATCCGCGGCCAGGGCACCGAGTTCGACTCGCTGCGCGAGTACGTGGACGGCGACGACGTGCGCTCCATCGACTGGCGGGCCACGGCGCGCCGCCGCGAGGTGGTGGTGCGCACCTGGCGTCCCGAGCGCGACCGCCGCATCTACCTGGTGCTCGACACCGGCCGCACGTCCGCCGGACGCGTCGGCGACATCCCCCGCCTGGACTGCTCGATGGACGCCGCGCTGCTGCTGGGCGCACTGGCCTCCCGCGCGGGCGACCGCGTCGACCTGCTCGCCTACGACCGGCGGGTGCGGGCGCGGGTGGAGGGGGCGTCCCGGACCGACCTGCTGCCGGCGATGGTCCGCGCGATGGCCCCGCTGGAGCCCGAGCTGATCGAATCCGACGCCGCCGGGATGGTGTCCACCCTGATGGCGCGGGTGCGGCAGCGCTGCCTGGTGGTGCTGCTCACCGAGCTGAACCCCGCCGCGCTCGAGGAGGGCCTGCTGCCGGTGCTGCCGCGGCTCACCGCCCGCCACCTGGTCATGGTGGCCGCCGTCGCGGACCCGCGCGTCGGCGAGATGGCCGCCGCCCGCGGCGACCTGGCCGCCGTCTACGACGCCGCGGCCGCCGAGCGCGCCCGCGCCGACCGCCGCCGCCTCACCGCCGAGCTGCGCCGGTACGGCGTCGAGGTCGTCGACGCGCCGCCCGACGAGATCGCGCCCGCCCTCGCCGACGCGTACCTGGCCCTCAAGGCCGCCGGCCGTCTCTGACCGGCACCGGCGCGGCGGACGCCCCGGAACGGGCGGCCGGAACGGGTGGCGCGGCCGCGCCCGCACGTGGCGCCGCGGTTTCGGCGGCGCCACGCTCAGGCGGACACGGGGGCGGTGTCGGGGCGCAGGTCGGCGTCGCCCTGATCGCCCTGGCGGACGGCGCGGCGGCCGAGGACGATCACGTACGCCAGGAAGGCCGCCTCCGCGACGACGCCGATGCCGATGCGCAGCCAGGTGATGTGCACCCAGCCCGTCACGAAGCCCTCGATGAGCCCGGACACCAGCAGCACCCCGACCAGGCCGATCGCGATCGCCACGCACGACCGGCCCTCCTCGGCCAGGGCCTGGCCGCGCCGCCGGGGGCCCGGGTCGATGATCGTCCAGCCGAGTTTGAGGCCGGCCGCGCAGGCCAGGTAGACGGCGGTCAGCTCCAGCAGGCCGTGCGGCAGGATCAGGCCGAAGAAGATGTCGCCCTTGCCGTGGGCGAACATCAGCCCGCCGGTCAGTCCGAGGTTGAGCTGGTTGACGGCCAGCACGTAGACCGTGGGGACGCCCAGCAGGATCCCGCTGATCAGCGCCGTCGCCGAGACCCAGGCGTTGTTGATCCACACCTGGAAGGCGAACGAGGCCGCCGAGTGCTCGACGTAGTAGTTGGCGAAGTCGTGCTCGACCAGCTCGCGGATCTCGTGGGGGGTGGCGATCGCGGCCTGCACATCGGGGCTGCGCGCCACCCAGATCCCCAGCGCCAGGGCCAGCAGGTTGCCCAGCAGGGCGTTGCCGAGCCACCACCACTTCAGCCGGTAGGCGACGGCGGGGAACGACCGGGCGGCGAAGCGGCCCACGTCGCGCCACAGCGGCGCCTGGGCCCCGCTCACCGCCGCCCGGCCCCGCGCCACCAGCGACGACAGCCGTCCCACCAGCATCGGGTCGGGCGCGCTGGAGCGCACGACGGACAGGTGGGTGGCGGTGCGCTGGTAGAGCTCGACCAGTTCGTCCACCTCGGCGCCGGTGAGCCCGCGGCTCTTGTTGATCAGCTGTTCCAGGCGCTGCCACTCGGCGTTATGGGCGGCCACATAGGCGTCGACGTCCACCCGGCGAGAGTAACGCCTGCCCGGCCACCCGCGCGGAGCGGGCAGAATGGTGGGGCCCTGCCCCCGCGCTGGAGGACCGCCCATGGCCGCTCTCGTCACCGGTGAGGCCGTCGCGCTGGACATCCGGGTGGCGCGGCTGGCCAGCCGGGGCTGCGCGTTCCTGCTGGACCTGTTCTTCCAGGTCACGATCCTCAACGTCGCCCTGAACCTGGTGAGCGTGACCGCGCTGGTGGCCGACGAGGCGTGGACGGCGGGGCTGAGCATCGCGACGACGGCGGGGGTGCTGGTGGGCTACCCCTGCCTCTTCGAGACGCTCAGCCGCGGCCGCACGATCGGCAAGCTGGCGCTGGGGCTGCGCGTGGTGGCCGACGACGGCGGGCCGGTGCGGTTCCGGCAGGCGCTGGTGCGCAGCCTGGCCGCGATCGTGGAGTTCTGGACGCTGGCGGGCGTCCCGGCGCTGCTGACGTCGCTGTGCAACCGGCGCGGCAAGCGCCTGGGGGACCTGTTCGCCGGGACGATCGTCATCCAGGAGCGGGTGCCGCAGGACCCGGTGTTCGGACCGGTCGCCGTGATGCCGCCGCAGCTCGCCGCGTGGGCGCAGCGGCTGGAGCTGTCGCGGCTGCCGGACGGCCTCGCGCTGGCGGCCCGCCAGTACCTGGCGCGGTTCTGGGAGCTGCTGCCCGAGGTGCGGGACGCCCTCGGCGCCCGGATCACCCAGCAGGTGTTCGCGGTGGTGAGCCCGCCGCCTCCGGCGGGGGTGCGGCCCGAGATCGTGCTGTCGGCGGTGCTCGCCGAACGCCGCCGCCGCGACGAGTGGCGGCTCGCCCAGCGCCGCGCCCGCCGCATGCGGACGGCCGTCCCGGCGGCGTCCGTCGTCCCGGCGGGGGAACCGGCGATGGCGCCGGCCGGCCCGCCTCCGGCCGCGGCCGCCCCGCAGGAGCCGCCTCAGCCGCCCCCGTTCAGCCCGCCGCAGCCGGGGCAGCCTCAGTTCCTTGCTCCGGCCGATTACGGCTCCGGGCCCTACCGGCACGTGCTCCAGCAGCAGAACGCCCCTCACGGCCCCGCTTACGGGCCCACACAGCCCTTCCCCATGGCCCCGCCGCACCCGGCGCCCGCGCAGAGCGCACCGCAGGACGCCCCTCAGGCTCCGTATGGCGCTCCGCCGACTGCCCCGCAGACATCTGCGGCGGAAGACGGCCAGGGGTTCCCGCAGGGCGGCCCATCGGCGCGGTGACGGTGCGGGCCGCAAGCGCGTCGTTCAGCGTGGTTCGGGGACGGCGCCGGACCGTCGGTCGGACCGCCCGATAAGCCCGGTCACAGGCCGAGATCACCCAGGTGGGGCGGGGAGTCCAGGTCGGTCAGCTCGACGCCGGGCGCGGCGACCACCACGTCCCCCGCGATGTGGATCTCGTCCGTCTCGCCCGTGGCCAGGTCGACGACCTCGTAGCGCGCGACGGGCAGCGGCTCGGTCTCGGTCTCGTAGGCGGTGATCTCGCCGAGCCGCCACCGCTGCGCGACCGTCAGCGCCGACAGCGCGGGACCGCCCAGCCGCACGAGCCGGACGTCGGCCCGGCCGCCTTCGGCGAGGCGCAGCGACCGCGCGACCGTCACCAGGAACCCCGGCGACTCCCCCAGGAACCCGTGGGCGCGGGCGCCGTGCTCGGCGGCCTCGCCCGCCTCGTCCTCCGAGTGCGCGCCCCGCACCCACGCCACGTCGTATCCGGTGACGCCGCCGCGGATCCACCAGCCGGGGGCCAGCACCTCGACCCGGATCTGCCGCCACCGCGCGTCCACGACCAGGTCCACCCGGCGGCCGTCGGAGCGCTCACCGATGTAGCGCCAGCCGCCCGGGCCCGGGGCGCACTGGAAGCGCTCCTCGACCTTCTCCTCGACGTGCAGGTACGTTCCGCGGGGCACGCCAGAACGCTACCCCGCGCTCGGGAACCCGCGCTCAGGAGCCCAGGCGCCAGGAGTGCAGGTACTCCTCCTGCTCGGGGGTCAGCGCGTCGATCTCGATGGACATGGACGCCAGCTTCAGCCGCGCCACCTCGGTGTCGATCTCCTTGGGCACCTGGTGCACGGCCGCGTCCAGCGAGTCCGCCGCGGCGGCCAGCCACGCGCAGGTCAGCGCCTGGTCGGCGAAGGACATGTCCATGACGGCCGCCGGGTGCCCCTCCGCGGCCGCCAGGTTCACCAGGCGGCCCTCGGCCAGCAGCACCAGCCGGCGCCCGTCGGCCAGCACGTACTCGTCGGCCTGCGGGCGCACCCCGCGGTGCACCTCCACCGCCAGGTCCTGCAGCGCCCGCACGTCGATCTCCACGTCGAAGTGCCCGGAGTTGGCCAGGATCGCCCCGTCCTTCATGACCGCCAGGTGCTCGGCGGCCACCACGTCGCGGTTGCCGGTCGCGGTGATGAACACGTCGCCGTGCTCGGCCGCCCGCGCCATGGGCTGCACCGCGAACCCCTGCAGCGCCGCGTCCAGCGCCTTGACCGGGTCGATCTCGGTGACCACCACGCGCGCGCCGAGGCCGCGGGCCCGCTCGGCCAGGCCGCGTCCGCAGTACCCGAACCCCGCGATCACCACGGTCTTGCCCGCCAGCAGCGTGTTGGTCGCCCGGATGATGCCGTCCAGCGTCGACTGGCCCGTGCCGTAGCGGTTGTCGAACATGTGCTTGGTGTCGGTGTCGTTGACCGCCACCACGGGGAACCGCAGCGCGCCCTCGCGGGCCATCTGGTGCAGCCGGATCACCCCGGTCGTGGTCTGCTCGCAGCCCGCGCGGACGGTGCCGATGAGGTCCGTCCGCTCGGTGTGCAGGGTGTTGACGAGGTCGCAGCCGTCGTCCAGCACCAGGTCCGGGCCGGTCTCGAGCGCCTGGTGGATGTGCCGGTAGTAGCCCTCGCGGTCGATCCCGGCGCGGGCGAACACCTCGGCCCCGTACTCGCGCACCAGGGCGGCCGCGGTGTCGTCCTGCGTGGACAGCGGGTTGGACGCCGCCAGCGCCACGCTCGCCCCGCCGGCCTGCAGGGTGCGGATGAGCCCCGCCGTCTCGGTGGTGACGTGCATGCACGCGGCGATCCGCATCCCCTCCAACGGCCGCTCGGCGGCGAAGCGTTCGCGGATCTGCCGCAGCACCGGCATGGCCCGGTCGGCCCACTCGATCCGCTTGACGCCCTCGTACGCCAGCGACACGTCGGCGATGTCGCTCACCCGCACACCTTCCCTTCGGACCGTCCGTCTCGCACGATCGGAACGATCTTCACACGGGTTCCGTCCCCCGTGCGCTCACACCCCATCAAATCGTGCGGATCCCCTCGGGGTGCGCGCGGGGAGTGCCGGCCGGGGCGAGAAGCCGCGCGGCGGCCGCCCCCGGAGCGAGGCCGGCCGCCGACAAGCGGGGAGGGGACGGCGCCGCGGCCGTCCCCTCCCCGGTGTGCCGCTCAGTAGCGGTAGTGGTCGGGCTTGTACGGGCCCTCGACGTCGACGCCGATGTACTCGGCCTGCTCCTTGGTGAGCTTGGTCAGCTTGACGCCGAGCGCGTCCAGGTGCAGGCGGGCGACCTTCTCGTCCAGGTGCTTGGGCAGGGTGTACACGCCGACCGGGTAGTCGTCGGTCTTGGTGAACAGCTCGATCTGCGCGATCACCTGGTTGGTGAACGAGTTGGACATCACGAACGACGGGTGCCCGGTCGCGCAGCCCAGGTTCATCAGGCGGCCCTCGGCCAGCACGATGATCGAGTGGCCGTCCGGGAAGCGCCACTCGTGCACCTGCGGCTTGATCTCGATCTTCTCGATGCCGGGGATGCGGGCCAGCCCGGCCATGTCGATCTCGTTGTCGAAGTGCCCGATGTTGGACACGATCGCCTGGTGCTTCATCCGCTGCATGTGGTCGGCGCGGATGACGTCGCGGTTGCCGGTCGCGGTGACGAAGATGTCGGCGGTCTCGACGACGTCGTCCAGGGTGGTGACCTGGAAGCCGTCCATCGCGGCCTGCAGCGCGCAGATCGGGTCGATCTCGGTGACGATCACCCGGGCGCCCTGGCCGCGCAGCGCCTCGGCGCAGCCCTTGCCCACGTCGCCGTAGCCGCACACGACCGCGACCTTGCCGCCGATGAGCACGTCGGTGGCGCGGTTCAGGCCGTCCACCACGCTGTGGCGGCAGCCGTACTTGTTGTCGAACTTGGACTTGGTGACCGAGTCGTTGACGTTGATGGCCGGGAACAGCAGGGTGCCGTTCTTGGCCATCTCGTACAGGCGGTGCACGCCCGTGGTGGTCTCCTCGGTGACGCCCTTGATGCCCTCGGCGGTGGCGGTCCACCGGCCCGGCTTCTCGGCGATGGTGCGGCGCAGCGTCTCCAGGACGACCTTCCACTCCTCGGGGTCGTCCTCGGCCGGGGTGGGCACGGCGCCCGCCTTCTCGTACTCGACGCCCTTGTGCACCAGGAGGGTGGCGTCGCCGCCGTCGTCCAGGAGCATGTTCGGGCCGGTGCCGTCGGGCCACTGGAGGGCCTTGGCGGTGCACCACCAGTACTCCTCCAGGGTCTCGCCCTTCCAGGCGAACACCGGCACGCCCTTGGGGTCGTCGACGGTCCCGTCGGGACCGACCACGACGGCGGCCGCGGCGTGGTCCTGGGTGGAGAAGATGTTGCAGCTCACCCAGCGGACGTCGGCCCCGAGCTCGACGAGGGTCTCGATGAGCACGGCCGTCTGGACCGTCATGTGCAGCGAGCCCATGATCTTGGCGCCGCGCAGCGGCTTGGCGTCCGCGTACTCCTTGCGCACCGCCATCAGGCCGGGCATCTCGTGCTCGGCGAGCCGGATCTCCTTGCGCCCGAACTCGGCCAGCGACAGATCGGCGACCTTGTATTCCATGCTTTTCGTAGCTCCTTCGGTGAACTGGGAAACCGCGTCCGCCGCGCCGGGTGATCGAGCACCGTCCCCCGGCCGGCCCTGTCCGGCGGGAGCGGACGAGAACGGTTCGATCAGGGGCGCCGGTCCGGTCTGTTCGCGAGTCTAGGCGCGGCACCCGCCCGCTGGCACGACCGGAGGCGACTTTCTGACACTCATTTGTCAGAATCGGTGGCATGCGTATCACTGAGGCGGCCCGGCGGCTCGGCACGTCACCCCGGATGCTGCGCTACCGGGAGAGCCTGGGCCTGCTGCCCGCCACCCGCGAACCCGCGCCGCGGCGTCCGGCCTCCGGACCCGGCGGGGACCGCCCGCAGGCCGCGTCCGGGCGCGGCGCGCGCCGCGGCGGCGGCCACCGGCAGTTCGGCGAGGCCGAGCTGCGCGCCGTGGCGCTCGCCCTCGACCTGGAGAAACGCTACGACATCGGTCCGGCCGAGCTGGCGTTCGGGCTGCGCGTCCTGGCCGAACCGGAGGTGCAGGCGCGCGTCCGCGAGCTCGGCGAGCGGATCGGCCGCCTCTCGGCGCCGCCCGCCCGCGCCCTCGACTTCGAGAAGGAGAAGGCCCTGCGCCTCCTGCAGCGCCGCCGCTGACGCGCCGGCGCCTCCGGCCGTCCGAGGCGCCGGGCGCCGCGGGGCTCCCAGGCTGCCCCGCGGGGGTCAGTTGCGGGGCAATTCGTTCTCGCCCGGGACGACGACGCCGGACTCGTAGGCGAGCACCACCGCCTGGGCGCGGTCGCGCACGCCGAGCTTGGTGAAGACGCGGGCCACGTGGGTTTTGACGGTGTGCTCGCTGACCACCAGCCGTTCGGCGATCTCGCTGTTGGACAGGCCGCCCGCGATCAGCGTGAGCACCTCGGTCTCGCGCGCGGTGAGCGTGGACAGCTCGGCCGGGGGCCGCGGACGGCTGCGGCGCTGGCGGGTGAACTCGCGGATCAGCCGCCCGGTCACCTGCGGCGCCAGCAGCGAATCGCCGCGCGCCACCACCCGCACGGCCGACACCAGCTCGTCGGCGGTGGCGTCCTTGAGCAGGAAGCCGCTGGCGCCCACCGACAGCGCCTCGTAGACGTACTCGTCGATGTCGAAGGTGGTGAGCACGAGCACCCGCACGTTGTCGGCGCCCGGACCGGACACGATGCGGCGGGTGGCCTCGATGCCGTCCATGCCGGGCATCCGGATGTCCATGACCACCACGTCGGGGCGGTGCCGCTCGACCAGCCGCAGCGCCTCGCGGCCGTCGCCGGCCTCCCCCACCACCGAGATGTCGGACTGCGCGTCGAGCAGCGCGGCGAACCCGGCGCGCACGATCGTCTGGTCGTCGACGATCAGCACCTTGATCAACGCGACCTCCCCCGAGAGCCGGCGGCGGCGATCACGACAGCGCTCCTCCTCCCGCCGCGGCGCGGTCCGCGCCGTCCCGCATCAACCGGCCCTCCTCGTCATCCCGGTCCGCCTCCCGCGTCCGCCGGCGCCGCCCTCGACACCGGCAGCTCGGCCTCCACCACGAACCCGCCCTGTTCGGACGGACCGGCGGAAAACCTCCCGCCCAGCATGGTCGCACGTTCCCGCATCCCGAGGAGGCCGTGTCCGCCGCCCGATTCCATCGACGGCGCCTCTTCCAAGCGGGTGGGCTCTTCGGGACCCGCGCCGGGGGACTGGGGATCCAGCACCGCGGTACGGGACGACGCCCCGTTCCGGTTCATCACCATGGTGGGCGCCGACCCCCCGTCGTCCACCACCCGGACGGCCAGCCTGTCGGGCAGGTAGGTGAGCTCCACCTTGACCTCGGCGCCGGGCGCGTGGCGGCGGGCGTTGGTGAGGGCCTCCTGGACGATCCGGTACGCCGACAGCTCGACGGTCGTGGACAGCGTGCGCGGCTCGCCCCGGACGGTCAGCTCGACCCGGCCTCCGGCGCCGCGGTGCTTTTCGATCAGGGCGGGCAGCTCGTCCAGGCGCGGCTGCGGGGCCGACTCGGGTTCGGCCTTGGCGTCGGCGCGCAGCACGCTGAGCAGGCGGCGCATCTCCACCAGCGCCTCCCGCGCGGTGCGGGCGATCTCGGCGTAGCCCTCGCGGGCCTCCGGCGACAGGTCCCGCACGGTGTACGGGGCGGTCTCGGCCTGCACCGCGATCATCGAGACGGAGTGCGCGACCACGTCGTGCAGCTCCCGGGCGATGCGGGCCCGTTCCCGCATCACCGCCTGCTCGCGCTGGACGGCGATGAGCCGGGTCAGGGTCTCGCTGGTGCGCTCGTTCGCCTCGGCCTCGGTGCGTCCCGCGGTCTCCCGGGTGCGCCGGGCGTCGCCGAGGCCGACCGCGGCGAGCACGACGAGGACGGCGGCGAACCAGGGGATGTGGTCGAGGGTGTTCGCGGTCAGGTAGACGACGGCGATGGTGACCGCGCCGCCGACCGCAAGCCCGCCCGTGGCCTGCCGGGGCAGTCGGCGGGCCAGCGAGTACAGGGTGTAGAGCGCGGCGAACGCCGTGGTGACCAGGAGCGCCTGCCCGGTGAGCAGCGCGGCGGCGTACGCGCCGAGCACCATCGCCGCCACCGGCCGCAGGAACTCCTCCCGCCACACCAGCGGCAGCGTCGAGGCGATCGCGAACCCGCCGGCCACGCTGATCGGCGACTCGGTCCGCGGCGCCAGCTCGGCCAGCGCCGCGAGGGTCAGGGCCAGGCCGGTGAGCGGGGCGTAGTACCAGGACGCGTGGAACTCGTGCCACGCGTTGATCCAGCGGGGCAGCGGAGCGGTCGCGTCCACGGGCGGCGCGACGCGGGTGCTGCCGTCCCGCGCCCCGGGACGCCCGGGGGCGCCGGGGGCGCCCTGCGGCGGGCGGCGCGCGGTGCCGTACAGCTTGGCGCCGATGCGGGCCGCCAGCGGACGCAGCAGGCCGCCGACACCGGTCAGGGCCCACAGCAGCAGCTGGCCCAGTCCCGCGACGACGCGTCCGGACAGCCGCCACGCGTGGCGGGCGAGCGTCGGGCCGAAGTTCGTCGGCGGGGCGTTCTGCTGGCGGTGGTCACTGGTCACGCCTTCCATACTGGCCGGTGCCCGCCCTGACGCACCTCACCGTGCGGGGCTACGCCGCCGGTCCGGATCCCCCTGGAGGACGACCCCGGTTCCCTCCTCTGGGACGACGTGCGCGACGGCGGCCCACACGTAATGTCGTGTCCGTGACCGAGAACGGCAGACCCGCCGGCGCAGGGGGTTCGGCGGGGCTGCCGCGGTCACGCCAGACCGTCCGGATGCAGGGGTCCGGGCGGGCGCTTGGGAAGGCGCCCTCGCCGGTGCGGCCGTGGGTCTCCGCGGAGGCGCTGCCGGTCATTCCTGGGCTGGGGTCGACCGGCACGGCCTCGGCCGACCGGCGAGGGGGGCTGCCTTCCCATGTGTGCGGACGTCGTGCGCGGACGCCGGCGAACGGGCGCGCCGCCCGTCAGTTCTCCGCCGCGGCGGGCGCCGCGTCCCCGGTCTCGGCGCCGTCGGCCGACACGCCGGGGGTTTGGTCGAGCGCCGGCTCCAGGTAGATCAGGCGCGCGTGCGGGAACCGCTGCCGGACCTGGGCCTCGGCGGCGTCGATCCCGCGGGCCACGTCGGCGGCCGTGTCGTCGTGGTTGACGGCGATCTTGGCGGCGATCAGCAGCTCCTCGGGGCCGAGGTACTCGGTGCGGATGTGCATGACGTGGTCGACCTGGTCCACCGACTCCAGCGCGTCGATGATCTGCCGCTCCACCTCCGGGCCGGCGCCCTCGCCGATGAGCAGGCTCTTGGTCTCGATCGCCAGGATGACCGCGATGGTGCCGAGCAGCAGGCCGATGGCGATCGTGCCGACGCCGTCCCAGACCAGGTTCCCGGTGAGCGTGGCCATGGTGACGCCGCCCAGGGCCAGGATCAGGCCGACCAGGGCGCCGAGGTCCTCCAGCAGCACGACCGGGAGCTCGGGGGCCTTGGCGTGCCGGATGAACTGCCACCACGACTTGTCGCCGCGCAGCGGGTTCGACTCCTTGATGGCGGTGCGGAACGAGAACGCCTCGAGGAGGATCGCGACGATCAGCACGCCGAAGGCCCACGCGGGCGACTCCAGCTCGTGGTCCGGATGCTCGAGGGCGTCGTGGATCTTGTGGTAGCCCTCGTACAGCGAGAACGCCGCACCGACGGTGAACAGGACCACGGCGACGACGAACGCGTAGAAGTAGCGCTCGCGGCCGTAGCCGAACGGGTGCTGCGGGGTCCGGGCGCGCTGGGAGCGCTTGCGGCCGAGCAGCAGCAGCACCTGGTTGCCCGAGTCCGCGACCGAGTGGATCGACTCGGCCAGCATCGACGACGAGCCGGTGAACGCGAACGCCACGAACTTGGAGGCCGCGATGCCGAGGTTGGCGCCCAGCGCCGCGACGATCGCCTTGGCTCCGCCTTCCGCGCTCACCGCGCACCTCCCTTCCGCATCCCGCGCACGGCGGGGACAGCCCTGGTCGCGAACCGTCGGCTCCGCGGTCGGCGCTCCGCCGCGGGGGGCGCCGTCGTGAGGGCGGCGCCGGACGGGGTCGCAGGCCGCACAGCTCTCATTCCACAATCCTCGCTTTGAGTTCCTGGATGGCAGGCACGGGCGTGGGGTCGACGCCCAGCGCGATAGCCAAGTAAACCGTGACGTAGTCCGACAGCGCGATCAGCGTCGCGATCCGCTCCAGCGGATGCGCGCCCTCGGCGGCGATCTCGGTGACCGGCACGCCCCGGGCCGCCGCCAGCTCGACGGACGCCTCGCGGCGCTTGCTCACCTGGGGGTGCTCGTCCGCGTCCCGCAGCACCACCAGGTGCAGGCCGTGCTCGGCCTCCTCCGCGCGGTCGCGGAAGAAGTCGTCGGCGTCGGCGGCGGAACGGGCGAAGTACCCGTCGAACGCCATCACCTGATTGTGGTCGACCTCCGGAAGCTCCCCGAACACGCCCGGATACTTGGCGTTCTCGTTCAGCTGGCAGCAGAACCGGTAGGCCGCGACGCCCGCGAGCGGGGACGTGCCCCACACCAGCGGGACGTCGCCCTTGAGGTCCAGAGCGATCCGCTTGGCCGGGTTCATGAAGGGCTCGCTGGCGGGACGGCAGCGGTGCGCCACCTCTTCCAGCCGCCCGGCCGCCGCCTCCAGCAGCGCGTCCGGCACGTCCGCCACGCCGAGTTCCCGCGCCGCGACCAGCAGCGGGACCGTCAAGCCCCACAGCGTGGCGCGGGGCTGGCCCACGGACCGCACCGGCACGAACAGGGCCCGGGTCCGCGCGGCCAGGTCCGCCAGCGGCGAGTCGGCGCCGCCCACGAACAGCAGGCGGCAGCCGCGCCGCGCCGCCTCGGCCGCCACCGCGAGGGTCTCCTCCGTGGCGCCCGAGCACGACACCGCCGCGACCAGGTCCGCGGCGCCCACCCAGCCGGGCAGCCGGTAGCCGCGCACCGTGACCACCGGGACCGGGCAGCCCGTGCCGCAGACGGCCGCCAGCACGTCCCCGGAGATCCCGGAGCCGCCCATGCCGGCGACCACCACCGCCCGGGGCCGTCCGTCCTCGGCCAGCCGCGCCACGCCCGCCTCGACGGCCCGCCGCCGCGCCTCCCTGATCTGCGCGGCCGACGACGCCACCTGCCGCAGCATCCCGCCCGGGTCGGCGGCCTCGATCGCGGACGGATCCTCCAGCCCGCCCGCCCCGTCCGGGTCGCTCATCGCGTCTCCGCTCGCCTCCGCGACGCCCCGCGGGCGCCGTCCTCAACCAGCACCGGCGCCCCGGCCCCGCCGCGGCCGCCTACTTTCCGGACGCGCACGCCGCCGCCGGCGTTCCGGACCATAAGGGAAAATGCGGTCGGACGCGATCATCGTCACATCGGCTCGGGGCGTCGGCGCGGCGCCGCGCGTCAGGACGCGGGGGCGCGGGCCTCGTCCACGAGGAGCACCGGGATGTCGTCCCGCACCGGGTAGGCGTAGCCGCAGTCGCCCTGGCACACCAGCTCGGCGGCCTCGTCGTCGGGGCGCAGCGAGCCCTTGCAGTTGGGGCAGGCCAGGATCTCCAGCAGCCAGGCGTCCAGCTTCACGGTCACTTCTCCCTCACGATCGCCAGCACCTCGTCGCGGATCCCGGCCATGGTCGTCTCGTCCGCCGCCTCCACGTTCAGGCGCAGCAGCGGCTCGGTGTTGGAGGGCCGCAGGTTGAACCACCAGTCCTCGGTGCCGACGGTGAGGCCGTCGAGCTCGTCGACGGTCACGCCGGGCCGGCCCTCGAACGCCGCCCGGACCCGGGCGGCGGCGGCCGCCTGGTCGGCCACCTCGCTGTTGATCTCGCCGGACGACGGGTAGCGGTCGTACTCGGCGAGCAGCCGCGACAGCGGCTTGTCCGACTGGCCGAGCGCGGCCAGCACGTGCAGCGCGGCCAGCATCCCCGAGTCGGCGTACCAGAAGTCGCGGAAGTAGTAGTGGGCCGAGTGCTCCCCGCCGAACACCGCGCCGGTCTCGGCCATCGTCTGCTTGATGAACGAGTGGCCGACCCGGGTGCGCACCGGGGTGCCGCCGTGCTCGGCGACGATCTCCGGCACCGCCTTCGACGTGATCAGGTTGTGCACGATGGACGCGCCCGGGTGCTTGGCCAGCTCCCGCACCGCGACCAGGGCGGTGATCGCCGACGGCGAGACGATCTCGCCGCGCTCGTCCACGGCGAAGCAGCGGTCGGCGTCGCCGTCGAAGGCCAGCCCGATGTCGGCGCCGGTCTCGCGCACCTTGGCCTGCAGGTCGCGCAGGTTCTCCGGGTCGATGGGGTTGGCCTCGTGGTTGGGGAACGTGCCGTCCAGGTCGAAGTACAGCGGCACCAGCTCGAACGGCAGGCCGTCGAACACCACCGGGACGGTGTGCCCGCCCATGCCGTTGCCCGCGTCCACGACGACCTTGAGCGGCCGCACGCCCGACAGGTCCACCAGCGTCTTGAGGTGGTCGGCGTACCCCTTGAGCAGGTCGCGGGAGGAGACGGTGCCGCGCGGACCATCGTGGGCGGGCACGCCCTTCTCCACCAGCTCCCGGATCTCGGCCAGGCCCGTGTCGCGCCCGACCGGCTTGGCGCCCGCCCGGCACAGCTTCAGCCCGTTGTACTTGGCCGGGTTGTGGCTGGCGGTGAACATCGCGCCGGGCAGGTTCAGGCTGCCGCTGGCGTAGTAGAGCATGTCGGTCGAGCCGAGCCCGGCCTGGATGACGTCGGCGCCCTGCGCGGTGGCGCCGCGCGCGAACGCCTCGGCCAGCGGCACCGACGAGGTCCGCATGTCGTGCGCGGTGACCACCGCGTCCGCGCCCGTCACCCGGACGAACGCCGCGCCCACCGCCTCGGCGGTCTGCGCGTCGAGCTCCTCCGGTACGACGCCGCGGATGTCGTACGCCTTGAAGATCTTGGCGAGATCGCCCACTCCAGCTCCCCTGTCCGACTCGCTGTGTCCGTTCCCAGGGGACGTTCCCTGGCTGCCGGCACCCGGCCTCGAGCCTACCGGGCGCGCCCGGCCCGCCCCGCGAGGGCGACCACGACCGCACGACCGCGCGCGGCGTCCCCTCGGCGACCGCGCGGTCGTTCGCGCACGCCGGAAGGGACCGCCGGTTCCACGGCGTCCTGCCCGGCGCGAAGGGCTCAGTCCCGGCCGGTCTTCTGGGGGCCTCCGGCGGGCTCGGAGCGCAGGACGCGGAGATGACCGCGGCGGCCGACCTCGGTACCCTGCCCGACGGGCTCCTGCCGTCCCCCGGGGGCGGGCTTGGCGGCCTCGCGGACCGCGTCGGCCAGGGCCTCCAGGTCGTCGGCGCTGGGTTCGGTCTGCTCCTCCACCGGCAGTCGCACCAGTTCCCAGCCCATGGGGGCGGTGAGCCGCTCGGAGTGCTCGGCGCACAGGTCGTAGCAGTGCGGCTCGGCGTACGTTGCGAGCGGCCCCAGGACCGCGGTGGAGTCGCGGTAGACGTACGTGAGCGTGAAAACTGCGGGCTCCTTGCACGCGGTGCGGGAGCAGATGCGGACGGGGCTCACGATGGCCGACCGTACCCCGCTCCCGCCGCCTCCGCCACCACCCGGAGGTACGTGTCGCCGTTACCGGCCCAATTACGTGAGAACGATCACAATCCGTACGTCGCCCGCTGCGCAGCGCACCTTGTGTCCGGGTCTGTGTGTCCGGGTCTGTCCCGGGGGCGCCGGAAGGTCAGCGGCGGGCGGGCGGCGGGGAGCCCGCGATGCCCAGCCAGCGCGCGATGGCCGCGCCGCGGGTCCGCACGCCCATCTTCGCGAAGATGCGGTTCACGTGGTTCTTGACGGTGTTCTCGGACACCATGAGCGCGTGGGCGATCTCCCGGTTGGCGTGGCCGCGGGCGATCAGCTCCATCACCTCGACCTCGCGCGGCGACAGGCCCAGGGCCCGCCGGTCGGGCCCGGGCTCGGCGGAGGCGCCGCCCGCGGCGCGGCGAAGCGCTTCGACGACGGCTTTGCTGGCGGCCGGGGAGAGCGGGCTGGCCCGGCCCGCGACCGTGTCGTGCACGGCGGCCACCAGCTCCTCCGCGGTGAACGAGCCGTGCACCAGGTAGCCGGACGCGCCGTCGCGGATGGCCGCGCCGATCACGTCGACGTCGGTGTCGTACGACAGCATGAGGACCTTGGCCAGGGCGCTGAGCGGCCCGACGGCGGCCGTCCCGTCGACGCCGGGCATGTGCACGTCCAGCAGGACGATGTCGGGCTGCAGGCGCTTGGCCTGCTCGATCGCGTGCGCGCCGTCGACCGCCTCGCCGACGACGTGCACGTCCCCCGCCTCCAGCAGGGCGACGAGCCCGGCGCGGACGACGGGGTTGTCGTCCACCACGAGCGCGCGCACGCGGCGGGTTCCGGCGCCGCTCACCGTCGCTCCCCCGCAGGTGGTCCGCCCGCCGCGGGCAGGGCGGGCTCGGCCGCGTCCCAGAACGTCCGGGCGTCGGCGGGGGCGCCGGACCAAGGCAGCTCCATGGTCACGGTGGTGCCCTCGCCGGGCGCGGAGTCCACGGTGAGCAGGCCGCCGACGCGGCGGGCGCGTTCGGCCATGCCGACCAGCCCGTAGTGGCCCTCGCGCGCCAGCAGGTGGAGGGCGCCGTCGGGCGGCGGCGCGAAGCCCTTCCCGTCGTCGCGCACGGTCAGCTCCAGCCGCCCGGCGCCGCACCGCAGGCGGACCCGCACGGCGTCGGCCCCGGCGTGCCGTTCGACGTTGGCGAGGGCCTCTTTGAGCACCGACACGACCTCGTAGCGGACGATCGAGGGCGCGTCCATCGCCCCGGCCGCGTCCGCCAGGTCCGCGTACGCGGTGATCCGGCTGTCGCGGCTCCACGCGGCGACGACCTGCCGCACGGCCAGGGGGAGCGGCAGCCCGTACGCCTCCTCCCGCAGGTCGGCGATGAGCCCGCGGGCCTCCCGCGTGGCCGTCTCCAGCGCGGACACCAGGTGGCGGGCGTCGCGTTCGGCGCGGTCGGGCGACGTGCGGATCCACACCGGCAGCGCCGACGCCGACAGCACCATGCCCTGCAGCGTCTTGGCCAGGGAGTCGTGCATCTCCCGGGCCAGCCGGGTCCGCTCGGCGGCCGCGGCCACCGCGGTCTCGATCCGGCGCCGCTCCTCCTCGGCCTGCGCCCACTGGTCGAGCACCCGGCGCAGCAGGGCGCCGGCGCACGCCGTGAGGGGGTAGAAGGCCGGCAGGCCCACCAGCGCGTCGGCGCCCGGCGCGGGCTCCGCCGCCATGGCCAGGCAGCACAACGCGATCTGCGCGAGGCACACCGGCACCGCCCGCCGCCACGGGTACAGGACGCCCGCGACGCCCGACGTGATGACGGTCAGCAGGAAGAACTCTCCGTACACGCCTCCCTGGGCGAGCACCGCGTACACCAGCAGACCGTCCAGGCAGCACAGCAGGGGGGAGCGTCGCAGGCGGGGCAGGACGGTGCGCCAGGCCGCCGCCGCGAGCGCGGTCTCGGCGGTCAGCGCGGCCACAGCGGACGCGAGTCCCAGGTCCAGGCGGGCGGCGGGCATGAGCACCAGAGCCATCGCCAGCAGCAGGCCCCGGAACAACAGAAGCAGCTGGAAGGTCACCCCCAGCGGCGACCAGGCGGTTCTCCGCGCCATCGGCCACGCGGGTCTGTGTGCCACGCTCGGTAACTTTAATCACTGAATTCGCAACAGAGGTACAGGAAACGCCCGCCGTTCGCGGACGCCCGCGCAGACCGCTGCCACCAGGCCCGATGCCGGTCGCGCCCGCCCGCAGAGCCGCCCCGACCCGGCGGGGTACTCTTGGTGACGTGCGATCCCGTGTGGCAGGCGTACGCCGCCGCGACCGGCACGGTCGCGGCCTCCGCGGCCCTCTGGCGCCTCCGCAGGCGCCCCTCTCCCGTTCCCGCGCCGAGCGCTTCGACGACCTCGTCGCCGACGAGGTGCGCCGTCTGGGGCAGCGCTGGGGCCGGGAGCTGGCCCGGGTGGAGTTCGCCGTCGAGGAGGTCCCCGAGCTGGAGCCGTGGTTCGACGGCCCGGTGCCGCTCGCCCAGACCCATCCCGGCACGGCGTCGCGTCCCGTGCGCATCGTGGTGTTCCGCCGCCCGGTGGAGGCCCGCGGCGGCGGCGAGCGCGAGACGGCCCAGATCATCCGCGACGTCCTCGTCGAAGAGGTGGCCGATCTTCTGGGCCTCTCCCCCGAGTCCGTGGACCCCACCTACGAGTCCCACGACGACTAGCGGGGCGACGCGCGGAGGGCGATCAGCGGGGTGCGAGGACCGCCCTCCTCACGCACGCGCAACGTTCGCCGTGGTCTCTCGGGGAACTGGGCTCTAGGGGAACACCGCCCGCTGCGAATCGTCGGCGGGGGGAAGCAGCATGGTGGTCCAGGCGGGGTTGACCGGCAGAACCGTCACCAGCCCCTCGTCGCCTTTGCCCGTGGCGAGCACGCGGGCCGCGTAGACGGGTCCGGATCCCGGGCGCGGCGCCACGAGCACGGCGTACCCGCCGCCGGCCCCCTGGGGCGCGGAGAGCTTCGCCTCGGCCGTCCCCCCGGCGGGGACCTTCACCTCCTGCGCATTCCCCGCTCCCGAGGGGCCGACCGGGGTGACGCGCACGGTGGCGCCCGCGTCAGGGGCGGTCAGCAGGAGCGAGGCGGCGAACCGGTTGTCGGCCACCAGCCCTCCGTCGGCGCCCAGGGGACGCGTCGCGGCCCCGTAGGCCACGTCGGCGCCGCGTTCGGCCGCGAAACCCGCGACGATGGGCCGGTCGGACTGCAGCCGCACCGCGGCGGGCTTTCCCGACAGGGCGCGGCCGAGGTCCAAGGCCGTGACCGTCTCGGCGGGGGCGTCGAGCACGTCCTGCCCCTGCGGGGCGAAGGAGCCCTTCGGGGTGACGACCTGGACGCGCACGCGGGCGTCCGCCTCACCGGGAACGGCCACCAGCAGTTGCCTACGGCCCGACCCCCCGGGCACTCCGGGCACCACCACGGACGTGGCGGGCTGGTGCGCCTGCGGCAGCCACTCGATGCCCTTGCCCTCGTCGATGCGCACCCGCACGGCCGCCGCCACCCTGCCCGTGGTGGCGCGCACGCGCAGCGACAGGTCGCGGGCCATCGCGACGACGTCGCCCAGCCCTTCCCCGTCGTCGCCGATGCGCACGATCTTGGTGGTGTAGGGATCGACGGGAATGCCCCGGCCTTCGGTCGTGTCGAGCGGGCCCTCCCCTGAAAGGGCGATGACGTCCACGGAGGCCGGCTGGGCGTCCACGTTGGTGAGGTACAGCTCGATGCGCTCGGCGGCCATCGGCCCCGGCCCCACGAACCACATGTCGGTCGCGGGGCGTGCGCACTGCGTCCCGGCGAGGCCCCGGTCGGCGCCCCCGGGCCAATGGATGGTGCGCTCCGCCTCAAGCCCCGGCGCCAACGCGCCGGAGGCCCGCACCGTGTAGGAGCCCTGGTCGGTCTTGAGGCCGTCCTTCATCCAGAACGCCCCCGGCGTTCCGAGCGAGGCCACGCCGGTGCCGTCGTGCGTCTCCACGACGTCCGCGCGGCCCGCCGTCCGCATCCGGGAGGACGACGCGAGGCTCAGCCGGCCGCGCTCCCCCGCCGGGCACACCATCACGGTGGACGTGACCGGCGCGGCGGCGGCGCGCGCCTTCTCGGCGGACCCGCCGGGCCGAGACAGCGACGCCACACCGTACAGAGCCGCCAGTGCCGCCACCACGAGCACGGCGGTCGCGTAGCGCAGTCCCAGGAAACGCAGGATCTTGTCCATGCTCAGCGCCGCTCCTCGCCTTCAGAGGCCGCCTCGCCCGCCGTGTCCCGCTTCGCACCGCCGACGGCGGCTTCTTCACCGCCGTCCGGGGATGCGGATCGTTCGCCTGCCGCGGGAGCCGCGTCGCCGCCCGTCGAGTGCTCGCCCCGTACGACGGCCCTCGCGGCGCGGGCCGCGTCCACGGCGGCCTGAATGGCCGATCCGCCGCGCCGGAACGCACCCGTGAGAGACGACTTCCCGAGCGGTGAGACCGCGGACTCCCGAGGCGGCGCTTCGTTCGCCTCCGTTTCACCGGACGATGCCGCAGAACCCTCCGCGGCATCCGCACTGCCCGGCTCCTCCTGGTCACCGGAAGACGGCGTCTGGGGCGCGGCCGACTCCTCAGGCACGCCGGCCTTGGCAACGTCCTCAACAGCGGAACCGCCGTCCGCCGGCGCTTCGACGACAGGCGTGGGAGCCGTGGTCGAAGCGCCGCCCCCGCCAACGGCCTCGCCGGTCGGGGCGGGCTCGGCAGGAGTGGCGGGGGATGCCGTTCCTCCGCCGGGGGCGGCACCGCCGGTCTCACCGCCGGATGCAACCTCTGCGGGCTTCTCAGCTTGCGAGAGGGCCGTCTGGTCAGGTTGAGAGGCGGCGCCGGAGGCCGCAGCGGTCCCAGCGCGCGTGGTCAATCCGCGGCGGCCTGGACGGCGCCGGGGACGCGGCGGAGCGGTCCGGGCACCTGGGAGGGCCAGTGCGGCCACCACGAGGACGGCGACGGCCTGGATGGCCACCCACATGTGGCGCAGGACCATGCCGCGTGACAGCTCGAACACGCCGCCGGACGCGGGGATGTCGTACGCCTGCGCCCAGCCGTCCACGGTCTTGCCCTTGAGGTCGCGTCCGTTGAGGGTGGCGTGCCAACCGCCGTCGGCGGGTTCGGCCAGCAGGAGTGTCCTCGACCCGTTGCCCGGCGGGATGCGGACGCGGGCGTCGACGCGCCCCGCAGGGAGAGTGGTGACCGCTGCGCCGTCCAGGAGCATGAGGCGGCCTGCGGAGGGCCGCAGGCGCCACACGCCATAAGCGGCGGTGCGGTTCAGCCGGGTCAGTTCGGGGTTGGCGTCCAGGACCGGGGTGAGGGGGTCGCGGGTGGGACGCGGCACCAGCACGTACTGGATGCCCATGCGGGTCAGGGCGGGGCCGTCCCCGACGCGGCCCGCGGCCATTCCGGCGACGACGTTCCGGAGGCGATCGGAGCCGGGGGTCTCGTTCTCCCCCAGAACGGGTTCGGCGCCGCGCAGCACGGTGTAGGAGACCCGTCCGCTGCCTTCTTTGCGCAGGACGAGCGTCCGCGGCCCCGTCGGCCCGTCGACGAACAATGGAACGCTGTTGGGCACGCGGCCGACCGCCCCGTCAGTGCCGTTCAGGACCCAGGCGCCCGCGGCGAGAAGGGGCGTGGCCACGGCCGCGACGCAGATCAGGCCGCCCGCGGCGGTGGCGACCAGGTGGCCGCCGGCCACGACCTCCGCCGCCCGCCGTACCGCGACGGCGGCCGCGAGCAGGATCCCGGCCGCGGCGAACGCCAACGCCACGCCGGGCCAGGCGGGCGCGCGGTCGGCCCCCTTGGTGACGGTGGCGGCGCTGACGAGGATGGCGGTCAGCAGCCCGAACAGGCCCACCGCCCAGCCCGCGGCGACGACGGTGCGGCGGCCGCGCAGCAGCAGTGCGCACAGCGCGACCAGCAGCAGCCCGTACATGGTCCAGCGGGCGGGGGCGCCCGGCCCGCCGGGAACGAGCGCCATCAGGTCGCGCGCGTCGGGGAAGGGCGGCGCCGTGGCGTGCATGCCCGCCTCCAGCAGGAAACGGGACGGGTGCAGCAGCAGGCCGACCGTCCACGGCAGGAGCAGCAGCGGCGGCACGCCCAAGGCGACGGCCAGGCGGGTGCGGACGCGGGGGCTGCCGAACAGCAGCCACGACAGGCCTCCGGCGGCGAGTGCGAGCGGCCAGGCGAGCGGCACGAACGCCATCGCGATCGTCAGCAGGAAGGCCACGGCCCACGCCGCGCGGTCGGCGCGGCGGGCGTCGGTCGTTTCGCGCGGCACGCCGTAGAGGCGGAGGGACTGCACGGCGATGAGCGGCAGCAGCACGATGACGACGGCCGTGCCGAACCGTCCGTTGGAGACGGCGCCGGTGGCGGACGGCAGCAGCGCGTAGGTGGCGGCGAACCACACGCGCACGGCGGAGGTGGGCACGCGGCGGCGTTCGCGCGCTCTGCGGCCGATGCGCGGCAGCTGCGCCATCAGGGTGCGGGACGCGTGGTAGGCCGTCAGCCCCGCCAGCGGAACGCTCGCCAACAGCAGCAGCGTCATCGCCAGCCAGGGCTTGCCGAACAGGACCGTGGACAACGCCGCCAGCACCGCGATGTACGGGGGGCTGCCGGTGTCGGATCCCAGGCCGACGGGATGCCAGCCGGAGATGTACTGCGTCCACAGGTCGCTGGCGCCGCCCGGGGCGGGCAGCAGAGCGCCCCCGCCGAGACGCCCGCCGGCGGTGAGCAGTGAGCGTTGGGCCGCCAGGGTCACGGCGGTGAGGGCGAGCGTCAGCATGACCCCGGGGCGGGCCAGCAGCCGACGCATGCGCCCGGCGCCTTGGGCGCTGGACGCCTGCTCCTCGTCGTCGTCCCGTGGGGACAGGCGGTTGAGGATGTTCTCGTACACACGCCGGGGGGCGACCCGGCGCGGCATGAGGCGGCGGATGCTGCGGTAGACGTGTCCGCGTCCTTCGCGCCGTGCCTTGCGGGCGCTGAGCAGCCGCCGGGGGCTGCGCAGCACGTCGACCATCGCGGCCAGTTCGTCGCGCGCGTGCCGAGGGTGTTTGAGGAGGAGCAAGTACAGCGTCCGCGCCAGGGCGATGAGGACGTTGCTCGCCAGGAGCCGCGGGAACGCGCTGAAGGGGACGTTCGCCAGCAGCGCGTGGAGGGCGTTGCGCCGGGCGCGGCGGCGCCGGGACTCGGTGAACATGCCGATGTCCCGCAGCCCTCGGTGGGACGCCTCGACGTGGTAGACGACGGCGTCGGTGACGACGAGCACGCGGTGCCCGGCGGCGTGGGCGCGCCAGCAGAAGTCGACGTCCTCGGCGAACAGGCCGAAGCCGGTGTCGAAGCCGCCGAGCCGGTCCCACACGTCGCGGCGCACCAGCATGCCGGCGCTGCCGACGGCCAGCACGTCGCGGACGCCGTCGTGCTGGCCCTGGTCGAACTCGCGGCGGTCCAGGCCGGTCTCGCGGCGGGCGGCGCCGTCGACGGCGACGCCGACCTCCAGCAGCACCCGGCGGTCGTACCAGTCGCGGGCCTTGGCGCCGAGCACGGCGGCGCGGGGATCGGTGTCGGCGACGCGCAGCAGCCGCGCGAGCGCGTCGGGGGCGGGGGCGGAGTCGTCGTGCAGCAGCCACACCCACTCGGTGCGGGGCTCGCCGGGACGGTCGTCCGGGACGGGCAGGGACGCGGCGGGGTGGCGCAAAGCCTCGGCGACGGCCTCGCCGTAGCCGGTGGCGCGGGGCAGGGTCAGCACGTTCCCGGGGCCGGCGACCTCGGTCAGCACGGCCGGGCCGCGGTCGCGGCTGCCGGTGTCCACGGCGACGAGCCGTTGCACCGGCCGCGTCTGCGTCAGCAGCGCCTTCAGGGTCTCGGGAAGCCAGCGCGCGCCGTCATGGGCGACGAGGACCGCCGTGACGACGTGGCGATCGACAGTGGGCGACAAGGGTCCGCTCGATCTGTGGGGTGACAGTCAGCAGCCGTGCCGACCAGGGGTCGACACGGCTGACAACTGTACGCGCGCCCTCGCGGACGTGCCCGGGATCTCCCCGGATCGGCGGGCCGCGGTGCGGGCCGCGGCGGCGTCCGCGCGGCGCCGTCGTCGGCGTCGGCCCTCCCCGGCTCCGGGGGCCCGGGGAGGGCCGGATGAGTCAGACGGCCTGGCGCTTCAACTTGCGACGCTCCCGTTCCGACAGTCCTCCCCAAATACCGAAACGCTCGTCATGCTGCAGCGCGTACTCCAGGCACTCGGCCCGAACCTCGCATGCGCGGCACACCTTCTTGGCTTCGCGAGTGGAGCCGCCCTTCTCCGGAAAAAATGCCTCCGGGTCCGTCTGCGCGCACAGCGCGCGCTCCTGCCAGCCCAACTCTTCGCCTTCTGTGCCGTGCGCCAGCGGGATGACCACCTCGCTCACAGCGCACCTCCTAGCCCGTGGAGCCCCCCTGGTCACTGCCTTCCCTCGAGCTCCATCCCCCGAGAAGGCATAGAACTACACCCACGAAATTACACGCGTGTAGCGCCCGGTCCGTCAAGCGGAACGAGTTTCCGAGGGGACAAAGAGGTTTTTTTGGGTATCGCTGCGATCGGATTTGGTATGGAGATCAGATAATCGCGTCGCGGGTCACTGTGAGGGCCGGTTGTCGCGGTACCAGTCGCCGCCCTCATCGGACCGCTGCTCGCCCTGCTGCTGCGAACCATAGCCGGTCTGGCCCGCGGAGTGGCCCTCCTGACCTGCGCCGCCGCCACCGTACGCGCGGGTCCAATCGCCGACGTCCTCACCGCTGGAGGACTGCTGGGAGGCCTCCTGGGAGGGCTGCTGGAAGCCCCCGCCCTGCCCGTACTGCTGGCCCTGCTGGACGCCCCCCTGCTGGTACCCCTGCGGCTGGCCGTACTGCTGCTGCTGTCCGTAGCCCGGCTGCCCGTACTGCTGCTGATAGGGCTGCTGGTACGGCTGGGCGTAGGGCTGCTGTCCCGGCTGCCCCGCGGCCTGCCCCGGCTGGAGAGGCTGCCCCTGCTGGTACCCGTAGCCCGGGTACGCGGACGGCATCTGCGCCACCCCCTGGGGCCGGGCCGGCTGCACGCCCTGGAACACCGTGAAGACGAACCAGCCGCCCGCGGCCGCCACCGCCAGCTTGGCCGCGCAGTACAGGAAGACGGCCAGCTTGGAGCCCGCCGTCACGATCGTGGAGTCCACGAAAAGCGCGCCCAGCAGCACGATCACGCCGAACAGCGCCACGCCGCCGAGCACGCCCAGCGCGCCCATGGCGATGGTGCGGGCCTGCGGCGTGGGGGCCTGGCCCCACGTCGTCAGCGCGACCGCGAGCACCGCCAGGCCCGTCACGGTCACGTGCGTGAAGAACCCGTCGGCGGCCTCGCTGTACGCCCGGGCCGAGAAGCCGTTGCCTCCGCCGATGAACAGCATGATGATGCCAGCGAGCAATTGCAGTCCCGCTGCGGCGACCAAAATCCACGCGGCCGGTTCACGCAGACGTCGGACGGCTTCGGTGTTCACCACGACCTCTCCAGACGTACGCAAGGGGTTGCTCTGCAAAGCTTTGCACATCGCGTGCCCCGCCGTCTCTTCCACAAACCGCCCCGTACCGGGCCTTGGCCCGCGGGCAAGGTCCGTCCTCCGGGAGCCCTAGGCTGGGGCGCATGAGGATCGTGGCGCTGGCGGGCGGCATCGGCGGGGCCCGCTTCCTGCGCGGGCTGCGGCTGGCGGCCCCGGACGCGGAGATCACCGTCATCGGCAACACGGGCGACGACATCTCACTGTTCGGGCTACGGGTCTGTCCCGACCTCGACACGGTGATGTACACGCTCGGCGGCGGCATCAACGAGGAGCAGGGCTGGGGACGCGCCGACGAGACGTTCACGGTCAAGGAGGAGCTGGCCGCCTACGGGGTGGGGCCGGGCTGGTTCACCCTGGGCGACCGCGACTTCGCCACCCACATCGTCCGCACCCAGATGCTGGCGGCGGGGTACCCGCTGTCGGCGGTCACCGAGGCGCTGTGCGACCGGTGGAAGCCGGGCGTGCGGCTGATCCCGATGACCGACGACCAGGTCGAGACCCACGTCGTCATCGACGACCCGGACAAGGGCCGCCGCGCCGTCCACTTCCAGGAGTGGTGGGTGCGGCTGCGGGCGTCCGTCCCCGCCCAGTCGATCGTTCCGGTGGGCGCGGACGACGCCAAGCCCGCGCCCGGGGTCCTCGACGCGATCCGGGACGCCGACGTCGTGCTGTTCCCGCCGTCCAACCCGGTGGTGAGCATCGGCACGATCCTGTCGGTGCCGGGCATCCGCGACGCCGTGGCGGCCCGCACTGTGGTGGGCGTGTCGCCGATCATCGGCGGGGCGCCCGTCCGCGGCATGGCCGACGCGTGCCTGACCGCGATCGGCGTGGAGACCTCGGCCGCGGCGGTCGCCGCGCACTACGGCCCGGACCTGTTGAACGGATGGCTGGTCGACGAGGCCGACGCCGGGGTGGAGGTGCCGGGCATCGCCGTGCGCTCCCGGCCGCTGCTGATGACGGACGAGCGCGCGGCCGCCGCGATCGCCGAGGCCGCCCTCGACCTGGCCCGCGAGCTGGACAAGGACGCCGCATGAAACTGGAGATCTTCGGCATTCCGGGGCTGCCCGAGGTCGTCGAGGGCACCGACATCGCGGCCCTCGTCCCCGCAGACGCCGTCGCCGACGGCGACGTCGTGGTCGTCACCTCCAAGATCGTCAGCAAGGCGGAGGGGCGGGTGCTCGTCGCGGACGACCGGCAGAAGGCGATCGACGCCGAGACCGTCCGCGTGGTGGCGCGCCGGACGCACCCCGGTGGCGAGACCCGCATCGTGGAGACCCGGCAGGGGCTGGTGCTCGCCGCCGCCGGCGTCGACGCGTCCAACACCGCCCCCGGGACCGTCCTGCTGCTCCCCGAGGACCCGGACGCCTCCGCCCGCCGCATCCGCGCGGGCATCCGCGAACGCACCGGCAAGAAAGTCGGCGTCATCGTCTCCGACACGTTCGGCCGCCCGTGGCGCAACGGCCTGACCGACGTGGCGATCGGCGCCGCGGGCCTGACCCCGCTGCGCGACCTGCGCGGCCGCACCGACGCGTACGGCAACCGCCTGGAATCCACGGTCACCGCCGTCGCCGACGAGCTCGCCTCGGCGGCCGAACTGGTCAAGGGCAAGCTCGACGGCGTCCCGATCGCGGTCGTCCGCGGCCTGGACGGCCTGGTCACCGAGGACGACGGCCCCGGAGCCCGCGCGCTGGTGCGTCCGGCCGCCGAGGACATGTTCCGCTACGGCTCGTCGGAGGTGCTCTACGCGCGCCGCACGATCCGCGAGTTCACCGACGAGCCGGTGGACCCGGCCGCCGTGCGCAGGGCGGTCGCCGCGGCGGTCACCGCGCCCGCCCCGCACCACACGACCCCGTGGCGCTTCGTCCTGCTGGAATCTCCCGAATCCCGCACGCGCCTCCTGGACGCCATGCGCGACGCGTGGGAGGCGGACCTGCGCCGCGACGGCCTCTCCGACGAGAAGATCGCCAAACGCCTGCGCCGCGGCGACGTGCTGCGCCGCGCCCCCTACCTGGTGGTGCCGTGCCTGGTGATGGACGGCTCCCACGACTACCCCGACGAGCGGCGCTCCCAGGCGGAACGGGAGATGTTCGTCGTCGCCATGGGCGCGGGCGTGGAGAACCTCCTCGTCGCCCTGGCCGTGGAGGGGCTCGGCTCCTGCTGGGTGTCCAGCACGATGTTCTGCCGCGACGTCGTCCGCGAGACCTTGAACCTTCCCGCCGACTGGGACCCGATGGGCGCCGTCGGCGTCGGCCATCCCGCCGCCCCGCCGCGCGAACGTCCGCCCCGCAGCCCCGACGCCTTCATCGAGGTCCGCTGAGTATGACAACTCCATTGACGGTGGATGGCGGGGTGCGTCAGCCTACTGTCTGCTGATCACACCCTGTTGCGGGAAGGCAGGGCTCGGTGAGCGCACCACCGGGGTGGTACCCCGATCCGCAATGGATGGGGCGCGAACGCTACTGGGACGGACAAGGCTGGACGGACCAGTCACGCCCGTGGACCGGCAAGGCGAAGGCCATGACGGAACACGTGACCGTGCCCGCCCGGCGCCTCCCCTCGCGCAAGGCCCTGGCCCGAGGCCGTCCGGACCGCTCCCCGCAGCGGACGGCGACGGCGCCGAGCCGCACTCCCCACCAGCCGACGCCCGCCGCACCCGCCGCGCCCCACCGGACCTGGTGGCCCACCACGGTGACCGTCCTCGCCGCGCTGTCGCTGCTCGCCAGCGAACTGGCGATCGTCGGCCCGCTCGCCTACGTGGCGCACCGGGCCTGGCCGGTCTGGGGCGCGGCGGTGCCGTTCGCCGCGTGGTGCGCACTCGCGCTGCTCACCTTCCTGCCGCCGGCCCGGAACCTCGCCGCCCGCGCCTGCGGGTGCCGTCCCGCCACCGGCCCCGAACGCGCTCGGCTGGACTGGACGTGGCGCCAGGTCGTGCGCCGCGCCGGGCTGCGTTCGTATCCGCTCATGGTGGCCGATTCCGAGGAGCTGAACGCCTGCACGCCGGTCCCGGGGATCGTGGCGGTCACCACCCATTCCGCGGGCTCGCTGTCCACGGCGCATCTCCAGGCGGTCTTGGCACACGAACTGGGTCACAAGCGCGGCCCGCAGGCCCTGCCCGCGTTCGTCACCGCCCATCTCGCCGTGCCCAGCAGGGCGCTACGGTGGACGCTGCGAGCGCTCTGGTCGCCGATCGTCCCCCTGTGGAAACGAGCGGTCGCCTGGCACCGCCCGATCGGCTTCCTCATGGTCTTCCTGCTCGCCGCCGTCGCCACCGCGGTCACCGTCGCCGCGGCCCTACCGGCGGCCGCCGCTTACGCCGCAGCGGCCCTCACCCGGCTCGCCGCCCCGCATCTCGAAGCCCAAGCGGACGCCTTCGCCGCACGCCTCGGCCTGGGCCCCGACCTGCTGGCCGCGATCGAAGACCACATCGAAAGCCGCCACCAGGCTTCGGGGTCGCTGCCGCTCCCCCTCGTCCAACGCGCCCACCACCTACGCCGCGTCCTGGCGTAACACCCTCAACGCAAAACACCAGCTTCGAGCCCGGCGGGTTCCTGGAGCCGCGGACGGCGAGACCAGCACGCATGCGCACGACCTCGACACATGCGTTGTCGCCACAGCTGTAGCTGCCCAGACCCCCTCAGGGCTGAGCGAACTTCGCCTCCAAGGGCACGACTCGCTCCACCTGACTACAGGTCGTACCTGCCCCGCCGCACACTCTCAGCGAACCTGGCGAACTCTTGGCGGCTCAACGTCAGTTTCGGCCCCGACGGGTTCTTGGAGTCACGGACGGCGACACCTACACGCATGCGCGCAACCTCGACGCAGTCCTCACCGCTCCCCGTGCTCCGACTGGCCTTGCGCCATAGCTCCGCAGGCAAAGAGACAAGGGCGAACTCGACGCATTCAACGCCAGTCCCCTGACTGCGTTCAGCCTTCCGCCAGACCACACATGACGAGCCAGCGAGTCTCCAAGAGCTACCAGGGACCGGCCCTTCCCCCGCCGCCCGCGCTCCCAACGGCACGACGTTCAGGCTGTCTACAGGTCGTACCTACCTTGACGCACGGCCTCAGCGAACCGGACGACCTCGTCTCGTCCGAACACCAACATCGGCCCGAAGGCGTCCTTGGAGTCACGGATCGCGATGCCATGACGCATGCGAGCGACCTCGACACATGCGTTGCCGCTACCGCTGTAGCTGCTCTTCCGCCAGACTGCGGCCTTCAGCTCAGGGACGCGTTCGTACATGACAGGATGCACCTCTAATCTCCGGCGGCGGCATCGATCAACGCCACCGACTCCTCGGGGCTGAGCGCCATCTCACAGAGCTCCTCAAAGGCGAGGGTACAGCGTTTGATCTCCTCCGGGCTCTCAAGGTAAACGTCGCCGTAGATTCCCTCGGTGTAGACCACGTCTGGATCGGACTCTTCTGGGAAGCTCAGCACGATGAACAGCCCCTCGAGGCCAGCGTGAGCGCCCACTGCGAACGGGAGTACCTGAAGGGTGACGTTGGGACGCCTGGCCTCTTTAGACAGATGACGCAGTTGATCTTTCATCAGGTCCCAGCCGCCAATCGGCCGACGTAGGATCGCCTCATCGAGGACCGCGTGAAGATGTGGCGGCTCTGGCTCCCTACGCAACAAGGTCTGGCGCGCCATCCTGGCCATGACCCGTCGCCGGAGTTCATGCTCGTCAACGTGGGGCCTTCCTGCCCTGATGACCTCACGAGCGTAGTCCTGCGTCTGCAGCAGCCCTGGAACGATCTGAGGCTCCCACTCTCGGATGAGTGACGCTTCGTCCTCCAGCGCCACATAGCTGCCAGTGAAGACGTCGGCGTAGTTGGTCCACCAACCACGCCGCTCTGCTTCTCGTGTGAGGGTGAGCAGCGCATCTCGCTCGGGGCTGGTGATGCCATAGAGGGTGAGCATCACCTCGACGTCCTCTACACCGGGTTTCGTCCGACCGTTCTCAATATGGCTTATTTTGGGCTGACTCCAGCCCAGCCGAGCTGCCGCTTGCACGGCAGTGAGCCCGGCTCGCTGACGGGCCTCCTTCAGACTCCTCGCCAAGCGGCGGGCACGCACCGAGGGCGCGTACGTCAGGGCTGACTTCGTTGCTGCCATCGGGAGGATCCTCTCTCTTCATCGACAGAGCGCACACATATGGCCACACATGGCCACCGAATCTGAATCATTCATGCTGTCGATGAATATTCATGGCTACTATGACTCCGTATCGACACGCTCACAGAGCGTAGCGAGAGCATCTCGAGCGACGTCCCACTCACACGGAGGCGCTCCCATGAGTGACAACCCCCTCCACCTTGCTCACGGAGGCGCATGCGCCTGGCGGCTCTCGGCGGACGCCGGCTGCGCCGCCCAGGCCCGGTCGGCGCTGGGCTCAGTGATGAAGACGCTTCGGTTCCCGGCGTCCAGCATCGACGACGGGACGCTCGCGGTGAGCGAGCTGGCCACCAACGCGCTCTGGCACGCGACGAATCCCTATGCGACCGGCACAGAGGCCCCCAGTCGGCTCACCGCCCCGGAGCTGTGGACCTGGGCCCGCATCGCCCCGCAGCCCGAACTCGTGGTCGCCGTGTTCGACGCCGTCCCGGAGTTGACACCACAGCTGCGGGCCGAAGACGTGATGAGCCCGCAAGGCAGAGGACTCGGCATCGTTCAAGCCCTCACGTCAGCCTGGGGCTGGCGGCGTTCGCGGTCACGCCTTGCCTCGCGGCCGATCTGCGGAAAGGCGGTGTGGTTCTCCCTGCCGCTGCCCTCCACTTGGCCGCGACCGCCCCATCGCATCCCGCCGACCGTTGCCGCCCAGCATTTGACAGCGCACCTCGCCCATCGAGGGATCACCGCCGATCGGTGCAGCGACGCGACCGGCATCTCCGTCGTCACCACCCGCGTGCTCAACATCTGGGTGTGTCACGAGGCGTTCTCGTGGACCGGCGGCGACGGCACCCATCACCGCCATCCGCTCATCGACCTGCAGGAGACCACCGAGCACGTACTCCACGCCATCGACCGGTCTCGGCACCCGACCACTCGTGGCGAAGGGGCATGCGGTGTCACAGCGTGACAACGACAGCCAGCCGCCGGAGCTGTTGAAGACCAGCGAAGTCGCACGGCTGCTGGGCGTTTCAAGATCGACCGTGTTGTCCTGGGCCTACCGTGGCCTGCTCTCCTATGCCCGCACTCCGAGCGGCCAGCTGCGTTTCCATAGGCAGCAGGTCGAGACGATCCGCGCGGCCACGACCACACCACCCGTCACGCCGGACGAGATCGAAAACTAGGACTGCAGGTCACGAACGTGCACTGGTCACCACCATGAATCTGACGCATCGAACCCGCCGAAGGAACGGTATGGCGGGCTGTACTGATGCGCCGGATCCGGTTCACCGCGGACGAGGCCCAGCTTCAATGGCTTGACGTTGACCGGGGGCTCCCACTTATGCGTCTCGAAGATCTTCCGCAGCTCAACATCGAGGATCGCTGATGCGCCGGAAATCGCAACGCGCTCCAGCGCGTCCGTGGTGTATCCCCGTGCGGCCTCCTCCTTGACGCGCCTGCCGGCGCGCACACGCCGCCAGTGCCACACCGCAGCGAACCGCGAGGTGGGGAGCAGGCGTCGTTCTCGCAGTCGTTCAACGATCTCCTGCACAGCGTCGGACTCAGCGACCAAGCGCATGGTGAACCCCAGCACTCGCCCCACGTCGGGAACCGCAGCGAGAACAGCCGACTCGACCGCTTCATGGGCCTCCGCCCGCACCGTGTGGACGCGGTGCCGATCCGAGGTGATCCGCACTCGGCCGTCGCGGCACAGCGCGACCAGCGCGACCATGGCCACCCGCTCGCCCCCGCCGCACAGGTAGGCCAGCTCGTAGCGGTCGAGTTCCAGCCTCTCCACCGGATCACCTCCGCTTCCAGCCGACTGCTCGGTCATGCCGAAGTGCAAGGCCACACCGATCCCCTGACGAGCCGGAATGTCATGCACTCATGCCCGACCTGGTGCCAGTAGGACGCAGCCGCTCCTCGACTGGTTGCAGAGATGAAGGTCGACCTATTTCGCTACTAGGCGTCATCAAGGTAACGGACAGACCGAAACATGAGCTGCGCCCGCGCTCGTCTACGCCAGCCGAATGACCGTCAGCCAAAGGATGCAGGCTGATCGCTCATCCTTCATCGATCCCCGATCGCACCACTATCGGCCTGCCGATTACGTTGTTCTTCAGGGACGAGTTCTTCATATGACTCGAGGAGATCTTCATCCCCTGGACGGAGCTCGAACCTGACCCTATTATCCCCCGGATAAGGGTTGCGGTGATCGAACCCCCCTGGCCAAATATCGGAGGGTATACGCTCCGGGAAGGCCGCACAGTAACGTATGGATACCGTGTCCGGCGACTGGCCATCATGCTCAGGGTTCAGACGTTCTCGCAGGTGGACGCACGCATCGCAGATGGTCACCGGCCTGGCCCGTACCACAGAGCCACCTCCTCAAGAGCACAGTAGGCACGCGATCGACTTCACGCCTGCTTCTACGATCCATCACCCTCGCAACAATGCACGACAAGGCAGATCTTCTGACGCTAGACAATAGCCTGTAGGGGCCCTTTTCTACGGGGATCGCTGCCTGAACGACAGTCAGCCGTTGATGCCGAACTGCGTGCCTCGATCGAACAACTACTGCCCAAGCCGGTTACGACGCTCTTCAGGGACCAGCCTTTCATATGACTCTAGGCGCCGTTCAGAGCCTGGCCGGAGCTCGAACCTGATCCCGCCGTCTCCAGGATAAGGCCTGCGATGGTCGAATCCTTCCTTCCAAATATCGGAAGGTATGCCATCGGGAAAGGCAGCGCAGTAATCTATGAACACCGTTTCCGGTGACTGGCCATCATGCTCGGGATTGAATCGCTGTCGCAGGCGGGCGCACGCATCGCATATCGTCACCGGCTTGGCCTGCCTCACAGAGCCATCACCTCGAGACGCACACGATGGACTTCACGTCTGCTTCTACAACCCATCAGCGCGGCAATGTCCCACGACAGGGCAGAGCTTCTGGCGACAGACATAGCCTGTTGGGACCCCCTTCTTCACGGGATCGCAGTTGCTTCCGGCGTCATCCGGCACATTAGCTCAATCCCCACGAACTCCGTATAAAGGAGCATTCACGTCCGGATCCGTGGGCTTGGCTCACTGCCACTGATTGGCCACCTTTTGAGCCGATTCCAGAAGCTCGTCCAACGCAGAGTCATCCATATTGGCGTCAGAAACCAATGCCATCAGCATCACGAGTTCGGCATGCACCTTTGCTTTGTCACCTGCCTTGTCGAGCACCTCACTGTTGACCTCATCACCCAGTGCGCGACACATCAGGCTTTCAGCCACCCGAGCATCTATCAGACTGGCTTGTTCGCCAAGTGAAGCTCGCACGCTGGCCACGTACCGAATCACCTTGTCGACCGACCAGGTCGGCGAAAATTTCCTGCGAACCAGCAGGGCGAACGCGGCCCAGATTAGCGACTCGTGCCCTTCGGCACGCCCGGACGCAAGTAGCCTCTCGTGCACCGGAATCCATACTTCTGGGTCCCCGGAAAGATAGGACCGCAATGCCTTGACGTGCTCATCGGTCACTTGCATGCGCGGCCCATCAATCAAGGATTACTGAGCCAGCCGTCAGCCGTCTTTCGCGCTTCAGCGAGAAACTCGTCCAGCGCCGCACCATCGAGTTCCTCATCGAGAACCAACGCGGTAAGCACCCACAGTTGAGTGCTGATCACGGTTTCGTCGTCGAGGTCTGCATTCACCTCATCACCGAGTGCGGCTCGTATCATGAGCTCGGCAGCAGTCGGGTCGATCTCCGTTCCGCGCTCGTCAAAACGTGCGCGCACCTCGCCGACATATTCCACCACATCGGCGTTGTTGAGCTGCCCGGAGAATCGCCGATCGACTGCCTCGAAGAATGCGGCTGCGATCAGAGCTGTATAGCCCTTGGCGGCAGCTTCCCGATCCAGCTGAGACCACAGACGCTCGTATTCTTCGAAGTCCCCTGCCAGATGGGCGCGAAGGACCGCAACCTCCTGGTCGGTGACAGCCATCTTTATCCAACCTTTCTACTACGCACTTTCTTTCGGACCCATCGGATACCTTCACCGGCCAGCACACCCGCAACCAGAGCTGAGGTCACCACGTTCGCAGCATCAAGCCCTAGATGGGGTGCAGACACTATGTGATCGCCAGTCCGCACCTCAGTCTTGCCCGTCGGGGGGCGCCCCTTGAGCATGTCCTGAATCTTGCCAGCCGTCTTTCCGGCGCGATCGACCAGTCGTTCGCCTTCTCGATGGAAGGCCCTGCGGAATGCGTCACTTCTGGATTGTTTGTCATTCTCCGACTTCGCGATCCGGTCCCCCGTTCGGTCAGTCGGGTCTGGGACCTGATCGCCGACCTCTCCCCAACCGCCATATGCTCCGACGGGGTCGAGGTACTCCCGAATGGGGCGGCCGTCGACCTTGAGTTCGATGCGCCTGGGAGCATCGTTCGACGCCGGAGGCTGCTCAGAGCCGCGTTCGTTTTCTGTTGTTGCGGGTTCGGGGCGTTGGGCGTCCGGCTCGGTGAGCGGGGTCGGCTCGTCCTCGGATTCCGGCGCGTCGGCGTCGCCGACTGGCGGCTTCGCATCCGCGTGTTGAGCGGGATCTTCGGCTGCGTCATCGGGTCCAGTCTTGCCTGGATCGATGACGTCGCGCGACTGGTCCGACACATTAGTGTTGGACTCGCCCACGTTGCTGGGCGGCTGGTCGGCCTTGGGCTTCGCCGGTTCGGCGGCGGAAGGCGGCGAGTCACTGGCGGCGACGGGTTGCGGGGTTGGCTGGTCTGTGGGGCCGCTTGTCTTCGCCGCGGTGTCGGCGTTCGCGGCTTCCTTGGGCGCGGGTTGGGGCTTGTCAGCGGCCGCAGGGGCGTCAGGTGACGGCTGCTGATCGGCGGGAGCTGTGCTGGAGGGGGCGTCACCAGCGGCGCGAGGCTCCTTGGCGGGCTCGGCCGGGTCGTCGAACACGCCGCTGGTGGCCTGGGCTGGACGGCTGGTGGCGTCGTCCGCGCGCGGGGTGCGGTCTGGTGCGGGCTCAGTCCGTTCCGCCTTCTCCGTGGGGCGTCCGGTCTCCTTGGAGGGGGACGCTGTGCCTTCGGTGAACTCGCGGGCGCGTGGGGTCTCCTTCGACCGCTGGTCCTGCTCGGGCTTGCCCGCTTCGGCACGTGGTGCTGATGCGGCGGCGTCCTTGGACGCACGGCGCGGGCCTTTAGAAGCGTCCGTTGTCTCTGGCGATTGCTTGCCCTCGTCCTCGCGTTCGGGCCGAGAGGTGGTGGCGTCCTGAGGGCGGCTGGCGGCCTCTCGGGACGCTCGTCGTGGGCTGAAATCAACAGGGGCCGACGCCTTTGGCGGTGCCGTGGCCGGTGCGTCCTGGGGACGGGCCGCGGCCTCGCGGGAGGCGTGGCGCGGGGTCAACTCGGTTGACGTAGTGACGCGCAGGTCCGTACTAGTCGGCTTGCCCTGTGGAGCACTACTCGGCTTGTCGGACGGCTTCGTAGCGCTCTTCTCCGGCGGCGCCTGGGCGGCGGCGCGGCTCTCGGCCCGTGATGGCCGGCCTGGGGCGCCTGGCCTGTCGGGTGGGATCGGCGGGGGCTTCTCCGGGGTTCGGGGCTTGTCCGCCGTCTCGGTACGGGTGTCGGGAGTGTTGGTGTGCTCGACGGCCATCCTCATTCCTTTCCGCCGAACAGAGGCGGGGGGCCTTGGCGGGGCGGGGTGGGCCCCGACGGTCGGCGGCGCGAAGGCGGCGAGACCCGGGGGTGCTGGGTGAAGGGTTCCTCGCGGGGGCCGGTGTGGTAGCCGGGGGGCGGGCCCGGGTCCTGTGGGAGGGGCGGACGAGGCGTCGGTGCGGCGGGCGGGCTCAGCCACTGGGGCGCCGCGTCGGCCGCGGAGTCCTGCGGAGTGGTGCTCACGCGGTCGAGGGTGATGATGGCGGGGTCGCATTCGACGGGCGTGAGGGTGCGGCCGCCGCCGGGATCGGACTCGACCAGGAGGAGGGCGTGGTCGGGCAGGTGCTGGAGGGCGACGGGTTCGACGGCGTACTCGTAGACGCGTTGGATGCTGTCGGAGTCGCTCCAGTTGGTGCCCGTCGCGTAGGCGTAGGCGGCCGACCAGTTGCGTGAGGTGGACACGGAGCGGCTCTCCGAGTCGCTGGTGCTGCGTGAGCGGCTCCGGTTGCCGCCGGAGCTGCGCGAGGTGGAGCCCTCGGGGAAGAGTCCGCCGCCGGTGTAGGAGGCTCCGGAGGAGTGGGACGTGCCCCAGCTGGTGGACGTGCCGGTGGTGTGGCTCGTGCCGTACGTCTCGCCGTCGCTTTCGCCGGTGGTGTCGGTCAGCGTGTGAGACTCGTTGCCGCCGACGTTCTTGGTGATCTGGGACAGGACGAAGCGGTGGTCGCGGCCGATGAAGTCGGCCGCGCGGGTGGCGTCCTCGTGGTTGCCCAGGCGCATGAACGCGACGGCGCCGCCGCCGATGAGTTCCGCGGACGTGTCGCGCAGGCGGCGGAACATGAACGTGAGGGGCACCCCGCGGCGTTCACACGCGTCCGACAGCCGCTCCAGGTGGCGGCGGGCCAGTTCGTCCGCGCCCGCGACGACGAGGGCGGGCGCGGAGGCGTCGGACGCGGTGATGCGGTGGGTGACCCACTGGACGATCAGGTCGGTCAGCAGTTCGGCGCGGACGTTGCGGGCCTGGCTGTCCAGGGCGATGCGGGTGAGGTAGCCGGCCCGAGGGCTGGGATCCGCCGCGGTTCCGAGGTCCTCCAGCGGGTGGATGTAGGACTCGATCCGCGACAGGTTCGCGTGGGCCTGGCGCCGGTACTCCACGCTGAACAGTTCGTTGAGGATGTGGCGGCGTTCGTCTCGGGTGAGGGCGTCGGAGTTCTCGGGCTCCCCCATCAGGACGCGCAGCGCGGCCGCCATCCTGCGGAGGGTGACGTGCTCGCCGAGCGCGTCGCACACCTTGGTGAGGATGCGGTCGTCCATGCTGCGTTCGGAGCGCGGGGCGTCCGGTGTGCCGCCGTGCATGGATTCGACGATGGCGTCGACCAGGTCGCGGGGCGGGAGTCCGGACAGGAGGGTGGACGACGCCTGGCCGCTGGGGAGAAGTTGCGTGTCCACGTCCAGTCCGGCCTGTTCGGCGAGGGCGACCAGTTCGTCGCTGACCAGTTCGCGGGACAGGTCGAGCACCAGCAGCGGCTGGGCGGCCAGGGCGGACGTGCCGTAGGTGGTGAGCAGCGCCTCCCACGACCAGAGCGTGCCGCCGAACACGTCCAGGCGGCGCGACGGGCGGGGCACCGGGTTCCATTCGGGACGGGCGTCGGCGCGGGCGTGCTCCGCGGCCTCGTGCGCCTGTTTGCGGTCCTGCCACTGCCGGAGTTCGGCCTGATAGCGGCCGGTGGTCTGCCGGTAGGCCAGCTCGTACGCCTGGCGCGCCTGGTCTCGGTGGCGGACGGCGGAGAGGGTGAGCGCCGATCCGGGGGCGGCCACCGACAGCGCCAGCAGCGCCACGCCGACGGGGACGGCGGCGCCGGACGACGCGGCGGCCGTGCCGGCGGCGAGCAGGGCCAGCAGCGCGGCGGAGGTCAGGGTGAACGGGAGGGTGCGGCGCAGCCGGCGGTGCGCCAGCTGCTCCGTTTCGGTGACGCGTCGTTCGAGGTAGGCGGGCAGGCGCCGTTCCTGCGGCGGGGGTTCGGAAAAAGGCCGGACGGACGCGCGTCTGTCCCGGAACACCCAGCCCAGACGGGGCTCGGGATTGAACAGCAGGGTGCGGCGGGCGAGCAACTCTTGTTGATCGATCGGTGCGCCGGTCACCTCGCTGCGCCCCCGTTTCCCGCTCTCCCGTCTCGATCTTCCTCCGGCCAGCGGAGCGATTGCCGCAAACAACCCAAGCAGATTGACAGGGATCTTGTCACCACGTCTGTTCGGAATCGGGGGTTCACATTGGGTTTCTTGCTCAATAGCCTGACCTGGCTCGTCACGGTGAGGGAGGATCCAGGCTGCGATGACCGGGCGCTCGGTGTGGGATGTGGTGTCGGCCGTGCCGGTGTGCCGCCTGCTGGAGGTGCCGCGGCGGTCCCGCGAGGAGCCCGGGACGGACGGGCGGGACGAGTGGCGCGAGCAGCGGATGGCGGCGCTGGTGTCGGCCTACCACTCGGGCGGCGGCGCGGTGCTGGTCGGGTGGCGGCGGGCGCAGGCGTTCGGGCCGACGGAGGTGTTCGTCGGCGGGGACGCTCTGATCACTGACGGCGGGGACGGTTCGGTGATGCTGAGCCTGCCGGCGGGCGGGCGCGGCGCGCCGCTGCCGGACGGGGCGGTCGCGGACGCGATGGGCGCCTTCCCGCACTGGGTGCGGATCGGCGGCATCGCGGACGGGCTGCTGGCGGATCCCGCCGGGCCGGGCGCGGACGAGGCGCGGCCGTCGTTGGAGGAAGGGCTGCTGTCGGTGTGGACGCGGCCGTTCGCGTGGCTGTTGGTCGCCGAGCCGGTGGGGCCGGAGGACGCGGCGCGGCTCGCCGACGACGTGGCCGATCGGCAGCAGCACGCCCGGTCGATGGCGGAGCTGTCGCCGGAGAACGCGGTGGCGGCCGACCGGCTGGAGCGGCGGCACCGCGAACTGCGGCAGGCCGCGACGTCGGGGCTGTGGCGGGTGCATCTGATGGCCGGGGCGTCGTCCCCGCAGGAGGCCGCACAGGTGGCGGCGTTGCTGTGCGCGTCGGCCGATCTGGACCGGCTTCCTTATGCGCTGGTCCCTGAGCCCTCAATCGGTGAGGCGGCGTTTCCGTTCGAGGCGAGCACGCAATTGGTGGCGGCGCTCGCGCGTCCTCCGATTCGGGAGGTCGCGGGGGTGCGCTTTGTCATGCGCCCGGAATTCGACGTGACGCCCGAATCCACGCCCGATCCGGCGGCCTCGGTGCGTCTGGGGCAGGTTTTGGACCGCAATCGCCGCGAGGTCGGTCCGCTGGTGGTGCCATTGTCGAGTTTGAACAGGCACACGTTCGTGTGCGGCGCCACCGGGGGCGGCAAGTCGCAGACCGTGCGGGCGCTGCTGACGGCCGTGAGCCAGGCCGGGCTGCCCTGGCTGGTGGTCGAGCCCGCCAAGGCCGAGTACCGGTTGATGGCGGCGCGTCTCGCCGGCACGGCGGAGGTCGTGGCGATCCGGCCCGGGGACGCGGAGGCGATCGCGGCGGGCATCAACCCGCTGGAGCCCGCGATCGGGCCCGACGGGCGGCCGTTCCCCCTGCAGACGCATGCCGACCTGGTGCGCGCGCTGTTCTTGGCGGCGTTCGAGGCCGACGAGCCGTTCCCCCAGGTGCTGTCGGCGGCGCTGACGCGCTGCTACGAGCAGCTCGGCTGGGATCTGGCGTTGGGCGAGCCGGTCGTCCCGGGGACGCGGCCGCGTTACCCGACGCTCGCCGACCTGCAGGCCGTCGCGGAGCAGGTGGTGGACGAGATCGGCTACGGTCAGGAGATCACCGACAACGTGCGGGGGTTCATCCGGGTGCGGCTGTCGAGTCTGCGGCTCGGCACCACCGGGCGGTTCTTCGAGGGCGGCCATCCGATCGACTTCGACCGGCTCCTGGCGCGCAACGTGGTGCTGGAGATCGAGGACGTGGGGGACGACCGCGACAAGGCGTTCCTCATGGGGACGGTGCTGGTCCGTCTGGTGGAGCATCTGCGGCTGCGGCAGCGCCATGACGGCGGCGCGGGCGGGGGGCTGCGGCATTTGAGCGTCTTCGAGGAGGCGCACCGGCTGCTGCGCCGCAGCGAGGAGGCGGGCCCCGCCTCGCACGCGGTGGAGACGTTCGCCAGCCTGCTGGCCGAGATCCGCGCCTACGGGGAGGGGCTGATCGTGGCCGAGCAGATCCCGTCCAAGCTCGTCCCCGACGTCATCAAGAACACCGCCGTCAAGATCGTGCATCGGCTGCCCGCCAAGGACGACCGGGACGCGGTCGGCGCCACGATGAACATCACCGACGCCCAGTCGCAGTTCCTGGTAACGCTGACTCCCGGGGAAGGCGCGGTGTTCACCGACGGCATGGACTTCCCGCACCTGGTCCGCATGCCGGACGGCACCCGGATCGAGAACTCCGTCCCGGCCTCCACGGCGTCGCCGGCTGTGCTCGTAAACCCCCGCAGCGGCACGTGCGGGCCTGACTGCCAGGGCTCCCCCTGCACGCTGCGGGACATGCGTGCGGCGCAGCGCCTGTTGAGCGAACACCCCGAGTATGTGCTGTGGGCGGAGCTGGCGGCCGCTGCCCACCTGACCGGCTGGGGCGCTCCGGTGCCGGACGACGCGATCGTGCATCCGCTGCGGGAGTTGCCCGCGCGCGTGCGCGACTGCGCGATCTCCCACGCGGTGGACGCCGCCGTCGCCGCTCGTTCCACGGCGATCCCGCCGACGTGCGATCCGGGAGGCTTCGCCGACCACCTGGCGGAAGTGTTGCGCGCACGCCTCGACGGCAAGGTCGTGTGCGTGGGAGAAGAGCCCCAGTACTTCGCGACCCCGTACCGGTGGTGCGTGGTCGTGGAGGAGCTTCATGGCGCCTATCAACAGGCGCCGGACGCCGGGCGGCATCCGCGAAGCGACGAGTGGGAGGCCGCGTACGGGCGGGCCATCCCCGGTGCCACGCTCGCCGAGCAGTTCACGCACGTCAACGCCTGGTGGAACCGCGACCAGCGCGACCTGGACACCCGCGGCGCCGCCCTCTGGGGCACGGCCGCGCCGTCGGCGATCGAGTCCGCCGTGGGCGCCCGCCGCGACGACGGCGACTGGGCCGAGCGGCTGCGGGAGGCCACGGCCGCGTTGGGCAACGTCGACGGCCTGCTCGGCTCGTATCTGCCGCCGCAGCCCGAGGACGCCGAGGGATGACCGGTGCGGCTGGACGGCGAGTGAGCGCCGTCCAGCCGCGGGTCGTCCTCGTTCAGGCCTGCACGAGGGGCAGTTGCGTACGGCCGGCGGACTTGCCGAAGTGGCCGACGCCGTCGGTGCGGCGGGCCGCCTGGATCCGCTCTTCGGGCACCTCGCCGTAGAGGGTGGTGCGTTGGCGGGCGGGGCGGCCCGCCCGGGCGGCGATGGCCTCCAGCGAGCTGATCGTCTTGAAGGAGCCGTTCTCCGACCCGGCCATGCGGCTGATGGTCTCCTCCATCAGGGTGCCGCCCAGGTCGTTGACGCCGCCCTGCAGGACGCGCGCGCACAGCTCGTCGCCCAGCTTCACCCAGGACGTCTGGATGTTGGGGATGGCGCCGTGCAGCAGGATGCGGGCGAGGGCGTGCACCGCGATGTTCTCCCGGACGGTGGGGCCCGGGCGGGCGAGGCCCGCCAGGTAGATCGGCGCGTTGTGGTGCACGAACGGCAGCAGCACGAACTCGGTGAACCCGCCGGTGCGCTCCTGGATGGAACGCAGCAGCTTGATGTGGGCCACCCAGTGCGCGGGCGTGTCGACGTGCCCGTACATCATCGTGGACGTCGTCGGCAGGCCGATCTCGTGGGCGGTGGTGACGACCTCGATCCACTGGTCGGTGGGCAGCTTGCCCTTGGTGAGCACCCAGCGGACGTCGTCGTCCAGGATCTCGGCGGCGGTGCCGGGCAGCGAGTCGACCCCGGCGGCCTTGGCCTCCTGCAGCCACTCGCGGATGGACATGTCGGTGCGGGCCGCGCCGTTGACGACCTCCATCGGGCTGTAGGCGTGCAGGTGGATGTCGGGGGCGCGGCGCTTGACCTCGCGGGCGAGGTCGAAGTACGCGGTGCCGGGCAGGTCGGGGTGGATGCCGCCCTGCATGCAGATCTCGGTGGCGCCCGCCTCCCAGGCCTGGTCGACCCGGTCGCCGACCTGTTCCAGCGACAGCGTGTAGGCGTCGGCGTCGGTGCGGCGCTGGGCGAACGCGCAGAACCGGCAGCCGGTGTAGCAGACGTTGGTGAAGTTGATGTTGCGGGTGACGACGTAGGTGACGTCGTCGCCGACCGCGTCGCGCCGCAGGTCGTCGGCGATCTTCTGGAGCGCGTCCAGTTCGGGGCCGTCGGCGTGCAGGAGGGCGAGGGCCTCGTCGTCGGAGAGCCCGGCGGGGTTCTTCTCGGCGGCGGCGAGCGCGGCCTTGACGTCGGCGTCGAAGCGGCGCGGGGCGTGCACGCGGTCGCGCAGCGCGTCCCAGTCGCCGTAGACGGAGTCGAAGTCCTCGCGGCGGTCGCTCGTGCGGCCGACGGTGTCGATCTCCACGTGCAGGTCGGTGCGGCCGGACGCGTCCAGCCCGCCGTCGGGCTCCTGCCAGGGGCGGCCCACCGGCACGGCGTCCTCGCGGGCCAGGCCCGTCGCGGGGTCGGCCAGCGCGGCGACGTGGGCGCGCAGCCGCGGGTCGAGCCAGGGCTCGCCGCGCTTGAGGTACTCGGGGTAGATGGTGAGGCGTTCGCGCAGCTGGAAGCCCGCGGCCGCGGTCTTGGCGGCCAGCTCGTCGATCTGCGGCCAGGGGCGTTCGGGGTTGACGTGGTCGGGCGTGAGCGGCGACACGCCGCCCCAGTCGTCGATGCCGGCGCGCAGCATGAGCGCGTACTGGTCGTCCACCAGGTTCGGCGGGGCCTGGATGCGGGCCTTGGGGCCGAGCACGAGCCGGGCGACGGCGATGGTGGCCGCGAGCTCCTCCAGCTCGGCGTCCGGCGTGTCGCGCATCTTGGTGTCGGGCTTGGCGCGGAAGTTCTGGACGATCACCTCCTGGATCGCCCCGTACTCGCGCATCGTCCGGCGGATCGCGAAGATCGCGTCGGCGCGTTCGGCGGGGGTCTCGCCGATGCCGATGAGGATGCCCGTGGTGAACGGCACGTTGGTGCGGCCGGCGTCCTCCAGCACGCGCAGCCGCACGGCCGGGTCCTTGTCCGGGGAGCCGAAGTGCGGCCCGCCCCGCTCGGTGAACAGGCGGGTCGCGGTGGTCTCCAGCATCATGCCCATGGACGGCGCGACCGGCTTGAGCCGCTGGAAGTCGCGCCAGCTCAGCACGCCCGGGTTGAGGTGCGGCAGCAGCCCGGTCTCCTCCAGCACCCGGATCGCCATCGCCCGGACGTAGGAGAGCGTGTCGTCGTAGCCGTGCGCGTCCAGCCACTCGCGGGCCTGGCGCCAGCGGTCCTCGGGCCGGTCGCCGAGGGTGAACAGGGCCTCCTTGCAGCCGAGCGCGGCGCCCCGGCGGGCGATCTCCAGCACCTCGTCGGGGCTGAGGTACGGCGCGTCCAGCCGGTGCGGCACGGTGGCGAACGTGCAGTAGCCGCAGCGGTCCCGGCACAGGCGGGTGAGCGGGATGAAGACCTTGCGGCTGTAGGTGATGATCCCGGGTCGCCCGGCGGCGGCCAGGCCGGCGTCGCGGATCCGGGAGGCGTGGTCGAGCAGGGCGTCGAGCTGCGCGCCGCGGGCGTGCAGCAGGGTGGTGGCCTCGTCGAGGTCGAGCGTCTTGCCGTCGCGTGCCCGGGCGAGGGCCCGGCGGAGCGCGGACTCCGTTACAGCACCAGCGTCCATGCCAGGCACTCTATGCCAAACGTCATATTTTGCGGGCATGGGGAGGGGCGGAAACGCATCGACGGTGAAGGGAGCCCCGCGGACCTTCTTCTTATTCCCCGTCGGCGGCCTTTGCGCCCTTTGTCTCGCCCTTTGTTACGCATCCGGGCGCCGGCGGGCCTCAGACTCGGCGCCGGCGTCCGGGACGCCCCGGACGAGCCCGGGACGGCGCGCCACCAGCAGGTCCGCCGAATGCCGCAGCGCCTCCAGGACGGCCCGAACCGAGGGCCGCACGTCCGCGCCGACCCGCGTCCACATCACCATGCGCCGGCTCACCGGGGCGTCGGCGATGTCGCGCACGACGACGTCCTCCTGGTCCTCGGCCAGCGACAGGTCGGGGACGAGCGCCGCCGCGCAGCCCTGCGCGACCAGCGCGAAGACCACCATCAGGTCGTTGGAGCGGTAGCGCACCAGCGGCCGGAACCCGCCCAGCTCCACGCAGGTGCGCTCCAGCAGGTCGGCGTGATTGGTGCCGTGGTGGCCGGTCGCCCACACCTGCTCGGCCAGCTCGGCCATGCGCACCGGGCCGGGCCGGGCCGCCAGCGGGTGCGCGGCCGGCAGCGCGATCCGCATCCGCTCGCTGATCAGCACCTCGGCGGCCAGCTCGGGGCGGCGCGGCCGGGGCAGATGGGTGTACTCGTCGGTCAGCACGAGGTCGATCTCGCGCAGCACCAGCGCCTGCAGCACCCGCACGAACTCCTCGTCGAGCACCTCGACCACCAGGTCGGGGTGCTCGGCGGCCAGGCGCGGCAGCGTGGGGGCGACGACGTGCAGCAGCGCCGTCTGGTACGCCACGGCGCGCACGGTGCCCGCGACGCGGCCGCTGGCGGCGAGGGTCTCCTCCTCGGCGCGCTGCGCCTTCGCCAGCAGCGTCTCGGCGTGCTCGGCGAGCACCTCGCCCGCCTCGGTCAGCCGCAGCCGCCGCCCGGCCCGCTCCACCAGGGGCACGCCCACCTCCCGCTGCAGCTGCGCGAGCTGCTGGGACACCGCGGAGGGGGTGTATCCGAGGGCGGACGCGACCGCGCTGACCGTGCCGCGCAGCTTGAGCTCGCGCAGCACCCGCAGCCGACCGAGATCCAACATCGTGAAGAGATTCTTACATGAATGGTGCAGAAATAGTCGCTGGACCTGAAAGGTGGACGAAGTCAAACTGAAGATGCGTCCGGCAGACGGCGGGGACCCCGCCACCGGAGCCGGAGAGCGGCCGCACCGCACCGCGCGCAGGCGCCGCGACGAGCCCCTGGCCAGGGCCCGCACCGAAGGTCGACCACGCACGCCATAGATCACAGCCGTCGATCACGCACGCCGTCGAAGGGTTCCGCCATGCTCTACATGCTCATCGCCATCGCCGCCCTGGGCCTGGTCGGCCCGTGGCTCGGCGCGGACAGCAGGGACGGGCTCGACTGGGCCCCGAACAACTTCTGGCTGCGCCGCCGGGGGACGACGCCCCCGGACCTCAGAACCTCCGGTAGTCGCGCACGGGCATCCGGGGGCCGCGTCGCGGCCGACCCGCGCCGAACGGCACCAGCAGCCGGGTGACGCGATGCCGATGCCCCGCGTACGGCTCCAGCAGTTCGAGCATCCCCGCGTCGTCCACCTCGCGGCCGATCAGGGCCCGGCCCACCAGCCCGGGCAGGTGGTAGTCGCCGACGGACACCGCGTCGGCGTCGCCCACGGCCCGCTGGCGCACCTCGGCGGCCGTCCACGGCCCGATGCCCGGCAGGGAGCGCAGTCGCCGCTCGCTGGGGTCCTCCTCCAGCCGGGCGGCGACGCGGGCGGCGCCGATGATCGTCCGCGCGCGGACCGGCTCGGCGCCGGAGCGGTGCCACTCCCACGACGGGATCCGGGCCCAGACCTCCGGCGGCGGCGGGACGCGCAGGGGCCCGCCCGGCAGCCCCTCGGTGCCGGGCGCGGGCTCCCCGAACCGCCGCAGCAGGTACCCCCAGGCCCGCCACGCCTCGGCGCCCGGCACCTTCTGCTCCAGCACCGCGGGGACGAGCGCCTCGAACACCCGTCCCGTCCGGCCGATGCGCAGCCCCGGCCGGAGCCGGACCGCCTCCCGCACCACCGGGTCGAGGGGCCGGAAGCCGTCGGCGGGATCGCTCGCACCGAGCAGGTCGGGCACGCCCTCCAGCAGCGCGTCCGCGCCCGGCCCCCACGCGGTGGCCTCGACGACGTCTCCGGAGACGCCGTTCCCGGACGCGTCCCGGCGCATGCGCAGGCGGAGCGTGCCCGGCCCGTCGGGGGTGAATGAGGCGCGCCAGATCGCGCCGTCCGCGTCGACGCGGAACGCCGGGTCGTGCGGTCCGCGCCGGTGCGGGTCCAGCGTCGTCCGCAGGTCCAGCGGCCACGGCGGGCGCCAGTGACGCACCTTTCCAGGCAACGCCCCGGCGGCGCCGCCGGCAAGCGCTCCCTGTCCCATGGCGGCTCAGGCGTCGGTGGAGAACCGCACGGCGGTGGGCGGCAGCTCGATGCCCGGCCAGACCCGCAGGCCGCCGCGCAGCTCGTTGCCCGGCCCGACCACGGCGCCGTCGCCGAGGACGACGCCCTCCAGCACCGCGCCGGGCCCCACCCGCGCGCCGCGGCTGAGCACCGAGTCGCACACCGTCGCGCCCTCGGCCACGACCACCTCGTCCAGCAGGACGCTGCCGGACACGGTGGCGCCCGCCTCCACCACCGCCCCGCGCCCAACGGTGGTGCCGCCCCGCACCACCGCGCCCGGCGACACCACCGCGCCGTCCAGGACGAGCCGCTCGCCCGGCTCGCCCGGCATGGCGGGCGAGGCCAGGCGGCCCAGCACCAGGTCGCAGGAGCCCCGCACGAACGCCTGCGGCGTGCCGACGTCCATCCAGTAGCCGGTCTCGACGTGCCCCATGACCACCGCGCCGGACGCGATCAGCCCGGGGAACGTCTCGCGCTCCACCGACACCACCGTGTCCGCCGGGATCGCGTCGATCGCCGAGCGGCGGAACACGTAGCAGCCGGCGTTGATCCGGTTCGTGACCGGGTTCGGGGTCTTCTCCAGGAACGCGGTGACCCGGCCCTCGTCGTCGGTGGGCACGCATCCGAACCGGGACGGGTCGTCCACCTCCGTCAGGTGCAGCGTGACGGCGGCGCCCGTCTTCTCGTGCAGCTCCACCTGCGCCCGGATGTCGTGCCCGGACAGGATGTCGCCGTTGAGGATCAGCACGGGGTCGTCCGGGCCGCACGTCAGGGCCCGCGCCGCGTTGCGGATCGCCCCGCCCGTGCCGAGCGGCTCCTCCTCGCTGACGTAGACGAGTTCGACGCCGTGGGCGCGCCGCCCGAACGCGGCCTCGAACATCTCCGCGCGGTAGGAGGTGGCGAACACGATCCGCTCGACGCCCGCCGCGTGGGCGCGCGCGAGCTGGTGCGCGAGGAAGGGCACTCCGGCCGTGGGAAGCAGCGGCTTGGGCGTGGAGATTGTCAGCGGTCGCAGCCGGGTGCCCTGGCCCCCGACCAACAGGATGGCTTCCAACAGGCTCCTCTCACGACTGGCCGGGACGCGGGCCCGTCGCGCGCGGCGGCGGCGACGGGACGCGGCCCGGCTCCCACGGCGTCAGGTCCGAGCGAGCCTAGTGGCAATCCCGCGAAAACGGCGAGGTCACGTACCTTTGGGCATATCTAGGGTGCTTCTCCTCCGGCGGAGGAGGCGGCGGCGTACTGCTCCACGGCCCGCCGGTAGGACGCCAGATGGTTTTCGGCGGAGGCCGTCCAGGTGAAGCGGCGGGCGCGTTCGACGGCGGCCTCCCCCAGGGCGCGGCGGCCGGACGGGTCGTCGATCAGCGCGGACAGGGCCGCGGCGATGCCGTCGGCGTCGGGCTCGGTGTAGGCGACGGCGTCCCCGCCGACCTCCGGCAGCGGGCCGCGCCGCGTCGTCAGCACCGCGGCGCCGCAGGCCATGGCCTCCAGGACGGGCAGGCCGAAGCCCTCGCCGCGGCTGGGCAGCGCCACGGCCAGCGCCCCGCCGAAGAAGCCCGGCAGCGCCGACCACGGCAGGTACCCGGGGCGGACGATCTTGAGGTGCGGGGGGACGGCGGCCAGCGCGGCGTCGATCTCGTCGTCCCAGCCGCCGCTGCCCGCCAGCACCAGCGCGGGCGGGTCGTCGCGCCGCGCGCACGCCTTCGCCCAGCCGCGGATCAGGTTCGGCACGTTCTTGCGCGGCTCCAGGGCGCCCAGGTAGGCGATGTACGGGCGGCCGTGCAGGCCGAGCCGGTCGGAGACCCGCTTGGCCTCCTCCTCCGACGGGCGGTGGAACAGCCCGTGGTCGACGCCGTGGTAGGCCACGTCGATGTGGGACGGGTCGGCGTCCAGCATCCGCACCAGCCCGTCGCGGGTGGCGCGGGACGGCGCGATCAGCCGGGTGGCGCGGCGGACGGCGGTGCGGGTCGCCGACTTGACGTAGGTGGCGCGGATCGGGTCGTCGCCCGGCTCGGTGAACAGCGTGACGTCGTGGATGGTGACCACGGTCGGCAGGTCCGCCGCCATGGGCATGGCGTAGGCGGGGACGTGCAGCACGTCGGCCCCCACCTGCCGCGCCAGGTACGGCAGTCCGGTCTGCTCCCAGGCCAGGCGGGACGCGCGGTGCGCCAGCGCGGCCGGCCCGGGCACGACGCGGGCGCCGGGCACCAGGTCGGCGTAGCGGCGTTCGTCGGCGCGCTGGCAGGCCACCGCGAGATCGGCGCCGAGCGCGTGCAGCGCCGCGAGCAGGCCGTCGACGTACCGGCTGAGCGCGCCGCGGTCGGCGGGCACGGCGGTGGCGTCGAGCAGAATCCGATGCGTCACGGGTCCACCCCTATTCCGGTTCGGTGGAAGTGACGGGGATCACTCCTCCCCCGCAAGCCTACGCCCACCGCGGCGGCCGGGCGCGGACCCCGACGTGATCATCGTTTGCGCGCGTGGACCAGCACGATGCTGCCGCGCTCGTTGGGGGCGCGCCGGTCGGCGAGCGCCACGAGCGGCGTCAGCGGGGCGGCGGCGTTGAAGCCCACCCGGCCGCCGTAGGCCGACAGCGACAGGTACAGGCGCTCGGCGGCGGCGGTGCGGAACTGGTAGGAGTGCCGCACCAGGTCCAGGTCGCGCTCGTCCATGAGCTTGCGCAGCGACTCGTGCGTGTAGGTGTGCTGGACGTGGTACTTGGCCTTGTGCGCGTCGCGCAGCTTGGGCCAGGCGTCGGCGCGGCTGAGCACGTCGGCGGACATGAAGATCTCGCCGCCGGGCTTGAGCACCCGCGCCATCTCGTCCAGGGACGTCCCGCCGTCGTCGAAGTGCTCGATCGCGCAGACGGACAGGATCGCGTCGAACGACGCGTCGGCGAACGGCAGGCGCAGGGCGTCGCATTCGATGAGGGCGGGCGCGTCGGCGAGGGTCCGCCCGTACAGCATCTTCTTGCGGGACAGGTCGATCGACACCGCCTGGGCGCCGCGCCGGCGGGCCCGGCCGGCCCAGTAGCCGTCGCCGCCGGCCACGTCCAGGACGCGCTTGCCGCGCAGGTCGCGGCCCATCCAGTCGAGCAGCGTCCCCGCCTCGCGGAACCGGCACACGTGCACCTGGTGCCCCATGAAGGCGACCACATCGGAGAGTTTCATCGTCAGCCCACAATAGGGCGCCTCGCCGATGGCCGGGGGCAGCCAGGAAGAAGATGGCGCGTCTGGGGAACCACCGGAGGGCTTCGCCCCCCGGGGACGCGCCCTCGGTGGGGCGCGTCAGGTCCGCCGTCCAATTCGCCTAGTCTGGGCGGGTGACTGTGAAGGCCGTGGCGATGCGGGCGGTGCGCGTCCTGCTCGTGCTGCTCGCCCTGGGCTTTTGCGCCTACAGCCTCATCAGCCGGTGGGACGAGACGGTACGGGCGTTCCAGCAGATGTCCTGGGCGACGCTGCTGGGCGCGTTCGCGGCGGGCCTCGCCGGGTTGTTCTCCTGGATGGTGGCCTGGCGGGCGCTGCTGGGCGGGCTGGGGTCGCCGTTGCCGCTCGGGGTGGCCTTCCGCATCAACGCCGTGTCCCAGCTCGGCAAGTACGTGCCGGGCAAGGTGTGGGCGCTCGTCACCCAGGTGGAGATGGGACGGGCCTACCAGGTGCCGCGGCTGCGCAACTTCAGTTCCGTGCTGCTGGCGGTGGCGACGACGTGCGCGTGCGGGCTCGCCGTCGCGTCGGTGACGCTTCCGCTGACCTCGCAGGCGGCCCGCGACCGGTACTGGTGGCTGTTCCTGCTCGCGCCGCTGCTGCTGGGCGCGCTGCATCCCCGGATCGTCACCTGGTTCCTGAACACGGCGCTGCGGCTGGTGCGCCGGCCGCCGCTGGAGCACGCGGTCGGCCTGGGCGTGACGCTGCGCGCGGTGGCCTGGACGATGCTGGCGTGGGCGCTGTTCGGCGTGCACACCTGGCTGCTGTGCGCGGCGGTGGGCGGCGAAGGGGCCGGGCTGCCGTTCGCGGCGACGGGCGCGTACGCGCTGGCGTTCGTGACGGGGTTCCTGGTGTTCATCGCGCCGTCCGGCCTGGGCGCCCGCGAGGCGGCGCTGGTGCTGGTGCTGTCGTCCTGGCTGCCCGCCGGGGCGCCGATCGTGGTGGCGATCGCGTCCCGCGTGCTGCTGACCCTCGCCGACCTGGTCAACGCGGGCGCGGCGCTGCTGACCGCCCGCTCGCCGGGCGGCGCGGGAGCGCCCGGCGCGGACCGGCCGGGCCTTCGCCCGCGCGGCGCGGGGCGCGGGAATGCCGCACGCGATGATCGCCTTGTTCCCGGTACGCCGTCGAGTAAGGAGTGAACGTGACCGCTCCCATCACCGTGACCGACGACACCTTCGACGAGAAGGTGCTCAAGAGCGACCTGCCCGTACTGGTCGACTTCTGGGCCGACTGGTGCGGCCCGTGCAAGCAGCTCGCTCCGGTGCTGGACGAGATCGCGCAGGAGTACGCCGGCCGCCTGACCGTCGCCAAGATCGACGCGGACGCCAACCCGCAGACCGGCGCCCGGTACGGCGTGATGAGCCTGCCGACGCTCAACCTCTACAAGAACGGCGAGCTCGTCGAGCAGATCGTCGGCAGCAAGCCCAAGCGGGCGCTCCTCAAGGTCATCGACGAGCACGTGTGAGGCGCGTGCGAGGGCCGCGCCCCCGCTGCCCGGAGCGGTCCGGGAGGGCCGGGACCTAGGAGGACTGGGTGAAGGGGCCCGTGAGCGCCTCCAGGTAGGCGGCCCACACGGGTTCGTGGTCGACCGGGCGGACGCCGGAGCGCAGCCGCTCCGGCTCCCCCGGCGCGTAGAAGCGCTTGAGGGCGTCGGCGAGCGAGCCCGGGTCGTCGGGTTCGCAGATCAGGCCGTCGACCCCGTCGCGGACCTGGTCGGCGAAGCCGCCCACCCGCGTGGCGATGACGGGCACGCCGTGTTCGTAGGCCATCCACACGTTCTGCGACGCCGTGGCCGACCGGTACGGCAGGACGAGCGCGTCGGCCGCGGCGAACAGGGCCGGGACGTCGGCGGCGGGCACGTACCCCGGCCGCAGCTCCACCCGGTCGGTCAGCCCGAGTTCGGCGATGAGCGCGCGGGTCTCCTCCAGCCCGCCCCAGAACTCCCCGGCCACGGTGAGCGACACGTCCTCCGGACCGGCGGCGAGGGCCCGCAGGAGCACGTCCAGCCCCTTGTAGGGACGGACGATCCCGAAGAACAGCAGCCGGCGCCGGACCCCCTCGGGCCTGTCCGTCTCCACCCGGGGCGTGGGCAGATGCGCGGGCATCTCCGCCGCCCGCACCGGACGGTCGGTGAGCTGACGCGCGAGCGCCGCCTGCTGCTCGGTGTGGACGAGCACCCCGCCGACCCGGCGCAGCAGCGCCTTCATCAGCGGCCGGTCGTAGGGCTTGCGCTCGTGCGGCAGGACGTTGTGGCAGAGCGCCACCGCGCGGGTCCGCCGCCCCAGCCCGCCGAGGATGCCCAGGTACGACGGGACCTGCACGGGGCTGAGCACGGCCAGCACGACCAGGTCGTGCGAACGCAGGGCCCGGCCGGTGCGCCACCAGCCGTCGGGGCGCCGCCAGTCGAGGCGGCGGCGCGTCCCGGGGAAGGGCTCGCCCTCGGGTTCGGAGATGGTCTGCTGCCCCGGGTACAGGAACGACGGGTACTGGGCGCGCCACGACTCGATGACGACGTCGTGCCCGGCCGCCGCCAGGCGGTGCGCCAGTTCGGTGGTGTGATGGGCGCCGCCCCCCTTGTAGGGGAACGCGGGCCCCACGATCGCGATCTTCATGCGGCCCCGCGTCTCACGTGTCGCCGCGCGAGCGCACGATCAGGTCGGCCAGCAGCGCCAGCGAGGCGATGAGCAGCCCGCTGATGAAGATCATCACGGTGTTGTTGGCGAAGTACCCGAAGTGCACGACCATGTCGAACACGCCCTTGACGATGCCGATGCCCAGGAGCCACAGGGCGGGCGGCATCAGCACCTTCAGCGGGTTGAAGTACATCACCATCCGCAGCACCTGCAGGATGTAGCGGTAGGCGTCCTTGGTGAAGTGGAACTTGGACTTGCCCGCCCGCTTGAAGTAGTCGATCGGCACGTACCGGATCGGGTGCTGGTTCGACAGGAACGCGATCGTGATCGTGGTGACGCAGGAGAACCCGGGCGGCAGCAGCCGCAGGTAGGGCTTGGCCACCTCGCGGCGGAACGCGCGCAGCCCGGAGTTCAGGTCCGGGATCTTGGTGTTGGTGAGCCGCTCGGCGACCTTGCGGATGAACCACTTGGCGGGCACCCGCAGCAGCTTGTGCGTGCCCTCCTCGGTCTTGCGGGCGCCGACGACCTGGTCGATCGACGGGTCGTCGTCGAGGATCTCGACCAGCTCGGGGATGCGGTCGTTCGGGTAGGACATGTCGGCGTCGGTCCACACCACGATGTCGCCGCGCGCCTGCTGGGTGCCGATGCGCCGCACGGTGCCCGAGCCGCTGTTGTGCTGGAACGCGATGACCCGCATGTTCGGGAAGCGGGGTTCGGCCTCGCGCAGGCGCTCCAGGGTGGCGTCGGTGGAGCAGTCGTCGATGGCCAGCAGCTCGTAGGACTGGCCGCTGTTGTCCATGGCCTTGCAGATGCGCTCGACCTCGTCGATGACGTGGTCCTGCTCGTTGTAGCACGGCAGGACGATCGTCACGTGCACGTTCTCGGGAGGCTCGGCGGGCACGGTGGGCTCGGGCTCGGTGCTCACGCAGGGCGAGGATACTCGCCCGGACGGCGCGGGTCGGCCACCATGGGCCGACCGCCGCGGGCGACGCCGCCAGCCGGCCGCCGTCCGCGGCCGGGAGACGGGCACCGGCGCCGGGGACGGGTCAGGGGCGGGGCGGCTCGGCCATCCACACGTCGACGGACATGCTCCAGGTGCCCGTCGGCGCCTTGGTCAGGGTGCGCTGGTCCTGGCGGGTCCGCAGGTGCAGCACCCGCACCGGCCGCCCGTAGGGCGCCACGTCGGACGCCGCGCCGCCGAGGATCGCCGGGCGCCGTCCCGCGTCGTAGATCCGGCGGACGATCCGGCGGACGTCGCCGGCGCCGGCGTCGGGGACCGTGCGCGCGGCGGGCAGCCCGCACATGCCGCGCACGACCTGGGAGAAGCGGTCGGCGGTGGCGCGTTCGACGATCACGACGGAGCGTCCCGGGCCGAGCCGGTCGCACATCCCCCGCACGGCCGCGACCTCGCCCTGCTCGGTGCGCACCGCCGCGTACGCCGCCGACATGATCATGATGGGGGCGACGATGAGCACCGCGCCGCCCGCGGCGGCCGCCCGCACGGCCCGCGTCCCGTGCCCGGCGCGGCGGATCCTGCGCGGCGCCCATGCGGCCGCCCACAGCGCGAGCAGCAGCATGCCCGGGATGACCACGGCGATGAGCCGCCGCGACGCCCACGGGTGGTCAGGGGTGATGGCCGGACGCAGCAGCGTGGTGACGGTCGTCCACGCCACGACGGCGAACGGCAGCGCCCATTCCGGGGAGCGGCCGCGCAGCAGGCGGCGGACCAGCAGCGCCGCGCCGAGCGCGGCCAGCAGCGCGGCCGGCACGCCGATGTACCAGACGACCCAGTGGTACGACAGCTCCGAGTACTGCCGGGTGCCGTCGATCGGCAGGTGGTTGATGCGCTGCACCTGCGCGATGAAGTCGGCGTTCAGCCGGTCGTCGGCCGTGCGCGGCTCCCGGCGGACGGTCTGCAGCAGCGGCCGGACGGCGAACGCGGCCACGACCAGCACGGTGAGCGCGGCCGCGACGTCCGGCAGCCGCCCGCGCGCCACGGCCGCGCCGAGGCCCCGCAACCGCCGGCCGGTCGCGTCCCACCGCAACGCGACCGCCATGAGCAGGGTCGCGACCACCAGCGCGGCGGCGATGTACAGGAGCGGGTTCAGCGACGCGTGCAGGTATTCCAGGTAGGGGCGGGACAGGACGAACCCTTCGACCAGTCCCGCGCCGGCGCCGATGAGCAGCCCCAGGCCCAGCGGCCATCCGGTCCGGCGCCCGAGCCCCATCAGCAGCCCGGCGAACACGACGACCGGCAGCACGTCCCGGAGCGCGTCGATGCGCACGAGCACGATGAGCCCGAACGCCAGCCCGGCCAGGAACGCCTGCGTCCGCACCTGGCGGCGCTGGGCGTCGTGCACCAGCGCCAAGCCGCCCAGCAGCAGCACCAGGGCGGGAAGCTCGCTGTAGGTGGAACGCGACACCCACAGCATCGGCAGGGTCGACGCGAGCGCAAGCGCGCCGAGCGGCGCCCAGTTCGGCCCCACCAGACGCGCGGTCAGCCCCCCGAACGACACCACCGCGCAGGCGCCGAGGAGGGGCGCCATCAGCAGCATCCCGTGGGTCCCGGCGATCCAGCCGCCCAGCGCGAGGAGCATCGGCAGTCCCGCCATGAACTGCGGGACGATGACGCCGCCCCTTTGGTAGAAGGCGGGGCTGTCGTACGTCAGCGCGGGGTCTCCCCCGCCGAACGCCCACCGCATCTGCGGAATGGGCAGCGAGCCGTGCTCGCTCAGCCAGGTCGCGAACTGCACGTACGACGCCGGGTCGCGGCGCACGATGATCTGCTCGGAGGCCATGACGGCCTGGAAGACGAGGAAGACGGCCCCGACCGCGAACACGCCCCCCGCCGCCCGCCAGGTCACGGGCCGCGTGTCGTCCTCGGCCGGCGGCACGCGCAGGGCGAGCCAGAGCGCCGCCGCCGCGGTCGCGGCGAACAGGGCGACGGCCGGGCCGGGGCGGAAGGCGCCCGCGAGCAGCAGCGGCAGCGACGCCGCCAGCCACGCCGCGATCAGCAGGGCCGGGACGACGCCGGCGCGCGCCAGGACGCGCCCGGCGCTCATCGGCTCTTCCTCGGTCGAATCATCGGTGCGGAGCGTAGCGGGCCGCGACGCGCGGCGCGGGCGCGCCGTGATCACCGGGGCAGCCGGGCGATCGGCGCCGCGGGTTCTACGCTCGGGACACATGACCGAGATCGGACCAGCCGAGCTGCTGCGTCGACGGGTGGCGACGGACCCGTCCCGGCCCTTCGTGACGTTCTACGACGACGCGACCGACGAACGCGTCGAACTGTCGGCCCGGACCTTCGACAACTGGGTCGCCAAGACCGCGAACCTGCTCGTCGACGGGCTGGGGGCGCAGCCCGGCGACCGGGTGGTGCTCATGCTGCCGCCGCACTGGCAGACCGCGGTGTGGCTGATGGCCTGCTGGTCGGCGGGCCTGGTAGCCGAGCCGGTCCCGCCGCCGGGCGACCCGGCCACGGCGGGCGCCGAGCCGGGCGGCGAGGCGGGCGAACCGGCCGTCCCGTCCGGTCCGTACCTCCTGGCGGCCGCCGAGGAGGTGCTGGACACGGTGATCGACGACGCCGGGACCGAAGAGATCGTCGGGTTGTCGCTGCACTCGCTGGGCGGCCCGCTGGCCGCGTGCCCGCCGGGCGTGGTCGACTACGCGGCGGAGGTCCGCGCCCACGGCGACCGGTTCACCCCGGACCCTTCGGTCACTCCGGACGATCCCGCCCTCACGGTACCGGGGAGACTTGTGACAAAAACCACACTCAGCGCGGCAGGTGTGACATACGAGGCGCGCGCGGCGGTGGAGAAATGGGGGCTGGGCGCGAGCGACCGGATCCTGGTCGATCTGCCCTTCACCACACTGAACGGGGTTCTGTGCGGGCTGGTCGCCCCACTGGCCTCAGGAGCTTCCGTCATAATCCAACGAAACCCGAACAAAGCAGCCGTAGATCGCCGAGTCATCCTGGAGCATGTGACAGCGGTGGCGGGCGTGTCCGGATGGAATGACGCAACCGGGTCCGTGCGCCGCCTCCTTTGACCTAACCTTCCCCTTGTTTCCGACCCCTGAGGGGCGGCAGAGCCCCACCACGGAGCCGATGAGCAGCAACCCGATGTACATGGAGTACGTCGACGACGCCGAGCTGCAGCCCGAGCCGGCGCGTCGACGCGGCTGGCGCATCCTGGGCTGGGTGTCCATCGGACTGTCGGCGGCCATGGTCGTCGGGAGCCTGACCGCCTACGGCTTCTACCGCCAGGCGTTCGGCAACATCACGCACGAGGACACCGACGCCCTGGTCGGTCCCAACCGGCCGAAGAAGCTGAACAACGCGCTGAACATCCTGCTGCTCGGGTCGGACACCCGCGAGGGCGCCAACGCCAAGTACGGCCGCAGCCTGAGGAACGACCCGCCGCGGTCGGACACCATGATTTTGCTGCACCTGTCGCCGGGCGGCGGGCAGGCGATCGGCGTGAGCTTCCCGCGCGACCTGATGATCCCCATCCCGTCGTGCACCCGCAAGGACGGCACCAAGACCCCGGCCCGGTCGCTCGACCAGATCAACAACTCGTTCACCTACGGCGGCGCGTCCTGCACGGTCAAGACGATCGAGCACCTCACCAAGATCCACATCGACCACTTCGTGCAGGTCGACTTCCAGGGGTTCAAGGCCATCACCGAGGCCGTCGGCGGCGTCGAGGTGTGCCTGCCCAAGGACGTCAACGACCCCAAGTCCAAGCTCCGGCTGTCCAAGGGCCGCCACGTCATCAAGGGCGAGACGGCCCTGGCGTACGTGCGCGCCCGCTACGCCCTCGGCGACGGCTCCGACACCGCCCGCATCAAGCGCCAGCAGAAGTTCATGGGCTCGCTGGCCAACAAGGCGCTGAGCGCGGGCGTGCTCACCAACCCCAGCCGCCTGTGGGCGCTGATCAACGCGGGGACCAAGTCGCTGACCACCGACGACGACCTCACCCCGCGGGTGATGATGCAGATCGCCCAGGGGATGCAGGGCCTGACGTCGGGCAAGCTGCGCTTCGTGACGGTCCCGTCCGGTCCGTGGGTGCAGGACCCGAACCGGCTCCAGCTCACCCAGCCCGCCGCCGACCAGTTCTTCACCGCGCTGCGCAACGACAAGACCGTGCCGAGCCAGCGCAAGCAGAACGCCGGCCCCAAGATCCCGCCGAGCCAGATCCGGGTGCGCGTCTACAACGCCAGCGGCATCAACGGCCAGGCGCGCCGGGTCGCCGACGATCTGGAGGAACAGGGCTTCCAGGTCAGCGTCGGCGGCAACATGCCCGCCTCACGGACCACCAAAGTGCTGTACGGTGCCGGTGCCGACCAGCAGGCGCAGACGCTGGCCGGACTGATCCCGAGCGGGCCCAAGCCCGCCCCGCGCATGGGCGACGCCGTCCCCGGCACGGTGGACCTGGTGGTCGGCTCGGACTGGCAGGCGCTCAAGACCGCCCAGGGGGTGCAGACCGGCATCCCGCGTCAGCAGGGCGAGATCCGGGCGACCGACGACATCTGCAAAGAATGACCCCAGCAGCCAACTAGGGAGAATCCCGCACCCGGGCTCATGACTCATCCGACCAGGCCGAGCGCAGCTCCGCAGAACGACCCCGCACCGACCGCGACACCGGAGAACGGGGGAGGTCCCCCCGCGCCCGGCCGGCACGAGCCCGTCCCCGCCCCCGCGGCCCCGCGCGACGACACGCCCGGCGGCCCCTTCGGCGGCGCGGCCGTGCCCGCGCAGGGCGGGCCGTCCTCCGACACGGTGGTCTACTCGGGGAAGGCCCCGTCCGGCGGCGGAGCCGCGACCAAGGGCAAGCCGGGAGCGGGAGGCGGCGGCAAGGGCGCGGCGCCGCGCCGCAAGGAGCGCGACCCGTTCTTCGACAACGCCAAGTTCCTGGCGATCCTTCTGGTGGTGGTGGGCCACTCGATCGCCGGCCTGATGGAGGTGCCGCTGGCCAAAGGCCTGTACATCTTCATCTACATGTTCCACATGCCGCTGTTCATCGTGATCACCGGCTACTTCTCGCGGCATTGGTCGGCCTCCCCGGGCAAGGCGCGCAAGCTCATCACCAACGTCGGCGTGCCGTACGTGGTGTTCGAGACGGCCTACTCCACCTACGACTGGCTGGTCGGGCGCAACGAGCTGGAGATCAGCCTGCTCAAGCCGTACTACCTGACCTGGTTCCTGTGCGCGCTGTTCATGTGGCGGCTGTCCACGCCGGTGTGGCAGCAGATCCGGTGGCCGCTGGCGGTGGCGTTGGGCTTCTCGCTGATGTCGTACATGAGCGAGATGGGCGGCACGTTCAACATCCACCGCGTCATCGGGCTGCTGCCGTTCTACGTGCTGGGCCTGATGCTGCGGCCCGAGCACTTCGAGATCATCAAGCGCCCGCTGTCGCGGGTGTTCGGCGTCGTCGTGCTCGCGGGCGGGCTGGGCTGCGCCTACCTGGTCATGAACCGCATGTCGCGGGACTGGATCTACTGGAAGGACCCCCACTCCGAGCTGGGCGTGGACAACGTCACCGGCACGCTCATGCGGCTCGGCATGATGGTCTGCGCGACGGCGCTGGTGTTCGCCTTCCTCTCGGTGGTGCCGCGGCGCCGCACCTGGTTCACCAAGCTCGGCGCGTACACCCTGTACACCTACCTGCTGCACGGCTTCTACACCCGGCTGCTGAAGTTCCTCGGCTGGTGGGACCTGCCCTGGATGAACACCACGCCGGGCGTGCTGGCCATCATCGCGATCGCGCTGGTCGTCGGCACCGTGCTGTGCACCAAGCCGGTGGTCCGCTGCATGAGCTGGGCGCTGGAGCCGAAGATGACGTGGGCGTTCACGCGGTTCCGCCACCTCGGGGCCGGCCCCTCGGCCAAGTCCAAGGCCAAGAAGCCGCGTCCGCCGCAGGCGTCGGGCCCCTCCACGACGGCGGACTCCTCCGCGAAACACGCGGAACCGGTCGTTCGTTAAGCGGTTGGCTACTCTGCCAGAGTCCCCCGAGCGCCGCCCCGCCGGCCCGGGTCGCCCCCAGCGTCCAGTGTCGGGCGCACCTCCGTCGGGAAAGCCGAGAAAAAAGTGTCACCACTGCTGAGCGTCGTCGTCCCCTTCTACAACGTCGAGGCGTATCTCGAGCCCTGCCTGGAGTCCATCGCCGGGCAGACCCTGAGGGATCTGGAAGTCATCATGGTGGACGACGGGTCCACCGACGGCAGCGCGACGATCGCCAAGGACTTCGCCGAACGCGACTCCCGGTTCCGGCTCGTCCAGCAGGAGAACCAAGGGCTCGGCCCGGCGCGCAACGCCGGCGTGCCGCACGCCACCGGCAAGTACCTGGCGTTCGCCGACAGCGACGACATCATCCCGCGGTACGCCTACGACCTGATGGTGTCGTCGCTGGAGGAGACCGGCTCGGACATCGCGTGCGGCGCGGTGCGGCGGTTCGGCGTCGACGGGCTGACGCACTCGGGCGTGCACCAGAAGATCTTCCCGGTGACGCGCAAGCGCACCCACGTCCGCGAGTTCCCCGAGCTGCTGCGCGACCGCACCGCCTGGAACAAGGTGTTCCGCCGCTCGTTCTGGGACCGGCACGGCTTCGAGTTCCCGTCGGGGCTGTACGAGGACGCGCCGGTGACCATCCCCGCGCACGTGCTCGCCAAGCGGGTGGACGTGCTGCACGAGGTCGTCTACCACTGGCGGGTCCGCGAGACCGGAGCCCGGTCCATCACCCAGCGGCGCACCGAGCCGGGCAACCTGGCCGACCGCATCCGGTCGGTGCGGTCGGCGTCGCAGTTCCTCGCCGAGCACGCGTCGGACCTGAAGAACGCCTACGACGCCTCGACGCTGCGCGACGACATCCGCATCTACGTCAACATCGTCGACCAGGGCGACGACCAGTACCGCGAGACGTTCTTCGACATCGTCAACGAGTTCCTCGACACCGTCGACCCGAAGCTGTACGACGACCTGCCCGCCATCGACCGGCTGAAGTTCCACGCGGTGCGGCAGCGGATGATGCCGGAGCTGGTGGAGATCGTCTCGTTCTCCAAGCGGCACCCGCAGCGCACCAGCGCCATCCGGCGGGAGGGCGCGCCCGGCCGCTGGTACGGCGACTACCCGTTCCTGGGCGACCCGCGGTTCCCCGACCGGCTGTTCGAGCTGTCGGAGGACGAGCTCCAGCTGAAGACCGGCATCGACGAGGTGTCGTGGCGCAACGGCAGGCTGCGCATCGAGGGCCACGCCTACATCGACCGGCTGGACGTGTCGTCCCCCGACGACTCGGTGATCGAGATCGAGCTGCGCCGGCGGCTGCTGCGGCTGTTCCCCAAGGTGATCCGGCCCGAGGTGCAGCGGGTGCGGCGCCCGGACGTGACGGCTGGCAGCGGGCAGGCCACCGCCGACCTCGACTGGTCCGGGTTCGTGTTCGAGCTGGACCCGGCCAAGCTCGGCCCGGGGCACGGCAACTGGCACGTGTTCGTCACCGTCACCACGCACGGGGAGAAGCGGCGCGGCCGGCTCGCCGGCCCCAAGGGCGCGGGCCTGTGGCCTCCGGCGCACGAGGTCGCCCCCGGCCGCCAGGTCAAGCCCAAGTACACCCAGGCGCGCGAGCTGCTCATCGGCGTGCAGCCGATCCGCGCGCAGGTCACCGACGTGCGGGGCGGCGACGGCGCCATCGAGCTGACCGGGTGGGTGCGGCGCGAGGACGCGGCGTACGTGACCGGCGGGCAGCTGCTGGTGTCGTTCCGGCAGGGCAAGACCTCGGTGAAGTTCCCGGTGCGGCACACCGGGACGGGCGTCGGCGGACGGGTGGAGTTCACCGCCGCCATCGAGCTGGCCAAGCTGGTCGAGCAGACCGGCGCGGCCGAGGCCGCGGTGACCGGCGACAGCATCGACTGGGACGTGTCGCTGCAGGTCAAGGGGCGCGGCAAGCTGCGCCTGGGCGTCGAGGCCGACCTGCTCGGGCTGCGCGAGACCGTGGCGGGCCGCGAGTACGACGTCATCAGCACCAAGTACGGCAACCTGACGCTGGTGGAGCGGTCGCCGCGCCTGGTGGTGACGGGCGTGCGCTGGCTGGAGGGCACCACGATCGAGCTGCGCGGCGCGTGCGCCGACCCCGGCACCCGCCCCGACCGCCTGGTGATGCGGCGGCGCCGCTCGAGCACGGTGCACGAGGTGCCGCTGACGTGGGACGGCGCGGAGTTCACGGCGCTGCTGGACGCCCGGTGGACGTCGTTCGACGGGCCGCTGCCGCTGCCGAGCGGCCGGTGGGACTTCTACGCCCCGGGCCCGAACGGCGACGTGGCCGTCGGGATCGACCGGCAGGCCCGCGCGTCGCTGCCCGAGCCGCGGTTCGTCGGCGTCCACGAGCTGGCGCTGCAGGTCAGCCGGGACCTGCTGCACCTGTGGATCCGCCCGGCGCTGTCGGACGACGAGCGGGGCCCGTACGCGCAGCGCAAGCTGCAGCGGCGGTACTTCTCCGCGTCCAACACCGCGCCGCTGCGCGACGTGGCGGTGTTCGAGAGCTACGCGGGCCAGCGGTACGCGTGCAACCCGCAGGCGATCTACGAGGAGCTCAGGCGCCGCGACACGGGCCTGGAGCTGGTGTGGTGCACCTCCGACGGGCAGTTCCGGGTGCCGGACGGCGGGAAGACGGTGCTGCGCGGCAGCCGCGAGCACCACGAGCTGACGTCGGCGGCCCGGTACATCGTCAACAACGGCCCGCAGATGCAGGGGTTCGAGAAGCGCCACGGCCAGGTGTACCTGCAGACCTGGCACGGCACCCCGTACAAGCACATCGGCTACGACCTGGTGCGGGGCGGCCGGATCGCCGGGGGCATCGCCACGCTCGGCCGGTTCGTCGAGGACGTGCCCTTCTGGGACGTCCTGCTGTCGTCCGGCCCGCACGTCACGCAGGTGCTGCGCAGCGCGTTCCGCTACGAGGGCGAGGTCTGGGAGACCGGGTATCCGCGCAACGACCTGCTGTTCGCCGCCGACCGGCATGAGCGGGCGCAGCAGGTGCGCAAGCGGCTCGGGCTGTCGGCGGGGCGCCGCACGGTGCTGTACGCGCCGACCTGGCGAGAGGACGTCTGGCAGACCGCGGGCCGGAAGGCCGAGCTCGTGCTGGACGTCGACCGGCTCGCCGCCGCGCTCGGCGACGACCACGTGCTCCTCGTCCGCCAGCACCACCTGGTGGCCGACCGGACCGTCGGCGTCGGGGACCGGGTGGTGGACGTCACCCACTACCCGGACGTCACCGAGCTGTTCCTGGTCGCGGACGTGCTGATCACCGACTATTCGTCGGCCATGTTCGACTTCACCGCGACCGGTCGGCCGATCCTCCTCTACACCCCCGACCTGGACTTCTACCAGGAGGAACTGCGCGGGGCGTACTTCGACCTGGCCGCGGAGGCGCCGGGTCCGCTGCTGCGCGAGCCGGACGAGGTCGTGGACGCGCTGCGCCGCGTGGACTCCCTCGCCCTCGAGCACGCCGCGGCCTACCGCGCCTTCCGCGAGCGGTACTGCCCGAAGGACGACGGGCAGGCCGCGGCGCGGGTCGTCGACCGGCTGCTGTCGCTCTGAGGGGCCTTCGCCCGTCGCCGTCGGCGGCCCCCGGTTCCCGGCCGGGGGCCGCCCGGCCGTCGGGGGTCCGCCGGGCGCCGCGAGGCGTTATTGATCACCATAAGATGACGAATCGCGCGTCTCCCCGGCGGACACCCCGTGTCAGGGCGATACCATCGAGCCCCCGGTCGGCGGGTGCGCGCTCGCAGCCCCCCGCGGCCGATGGCGCTCGGAGCCGCCGAGCGGGCCACCTGGACGGTCGCCGCGTCTTGGGGTTCGCGTGGATCGACGGCGGGAAGCCTCCAGCCACAAGTTGAAAGGACAGCTCTCCATGGCGAACTTCACGCTCGCGGACGTTCGCGAACGGACGTACAAGGCGCGTGACGCATGGTGGACCGTGCTGCTGGTCGACCCGCTGGCATCCCGCCTGGTGCGTTTCACGGCGAACCGCACCAACATCACGCCCAACCAGCTCACCGTGGGCGCGCTGATCCTGGGGCTGGGCGCGGGCGCCTGCTACGCGGTGGCGGAGTGGCAGTTCCTGCTGCTCGGCGCGGTGCTGTACCACCTGTCGTTCACGCTCGACTGCATGGACGGCAAGATCGCCCGGCTGAAGGGCACCGGGTCGGTGTTCGGCGCCTGGCTGGACTACATCTTCGACCGGGTGCGGGTGCTGGCCTGCGCGATCGCGCTGATGGGCGGGCAGTACGCGGCCACCGGCAACGTCGCGTACGTGTGGACCGGGCTGGCCGTGGTGTTCCTGGACATGCTGCGCTACATGGACGCCCTGGAGATCTACAAGGTGCGTTCGCAGATGCGCAACAAGCTGCGCCAGCTGCAGGAGGAGGCGCGGACGCTGGAGGAGGCCGCGCGGCGCGCCGAGGGCGGGGCGGCCGCGGCCACGGCGGTGGACCAGGACCTGGCGTCGGCCCAGGGCGCGCTGCGCCCGGACCCGGAGGCCGACATGGAGGACCGGGTCGTCGGCGACACCACCCAGCAGGCCAACCTGCTCATGCAGCAGGAGTTCAACCGGAAGTTCCCCTGGTACGCGCGGATCCGCAACGCCCTGCTGCGCGGCCGCATCCGCCCGCACCTGATCAGCGGCATCGAGTTCCAGATGGGCGTGTTCATCGTCGGCCCGGTGATCGCCGCCGCGGTGCCGGGCGCGATCATTCCGGTGACCGTCGTGGCCGCCGCCGGGCTGCTGGCCTTCGAGCTCGTGATCATCTACAAGTTCTGGCTGTCCAGCCGGGACTACAGCCGCGCGGTGACCAGGCTGGAGAACAAGATCGCCGAGTATCGGGCGCGCTTTCCCGAGCAGGTGACGGTCGTCGACCACGTGTGAGCCCGGCGGACGCGCCGTTCGACGGCGCGTCCGCGCACCGCCCGTCCGCCTCGCGCGGACGGGTTTTTCATGTCGCGGCGCCGCCGTCCCGCCCCCCGCGCGGCGCCCGGCGGGCGCGTCGGCGCGTCGAACCCCTGGGGGGCGCGCCGCGTATTGCTGGACGTGCTGAGATGTACGGCCTGCGCGCGCGGAAGGCCGGTCCGGTGAAGCCGGAGCTGCGGCTCGCCGAGCGCTACCGGCTGATGGAGCGCCTCGACGACGGGGACGCCATGGAGGTGTGGCGCGCCTGGGACGAGGCGCTGAGCCGCTCCGTCGCCATCAAGCTGCCCGACCCGGTCCGGCTGGGGGGCGCCGACCGCGTCCGCGACTTCGACCGGCTGGCGAGCCGGGCCGCGGGCGTGCCGCACGCTGGTTTCGCCGCCATCTACGACTGCGACCGCACCCGCGACGCCGCCGGACGGTCCGTCCCCTACCTCGTCACCGAGTACCTGGAGGGCGAGAGCCTGGCGGCGCGCCTCGACCGCGCCCCGCTGCCCGCGGGCGAGGCGCTGGAGATCTGCGCCAGGGTCGCCGCCGCGCTGGCGGTCGCGCACCGCGACGGGGTGACGCACGGCGACCTGACGCCCCGCCGGGTCTTCCTCACCCCCGGCGGCGTGAAGATCGTGGACGTGGGCATCGGGGCGGTGCTGCGCTCCGCGCCCGCCCGCGCGTGCGAACCGGCGGAGCCGGCCGCCGGCACCGCGCCCGTCGAGGCGCGCGTCGGTCGAGCCGCCGCCGAGGCCGACGACGTCCGCGCGTTCGGGGAGCTGCTCGCCGCCTGCCTGGACGCGGGCCCGGCGGCGGCGCGCGTCCCCGACGAGGTCGCGCTCCTCCGCGACGAATGCCGCGCCGCCGATCCCGGGGAGCGGCCGCCCATGAGCCGCGTCGCCGACGTGCTCACCCGCGCGGCGGCGCCGTCCGCGTCCGTCCGCGACCGGATCGACCTGGCGAGCCTGTCCGCCGGGCGCGGCGACGCGCCGCGGCCCGGTGCCGACGGCGGCCGGGACCTCGCCGGGGGACGCGGCGACCAGCGGACCGAGCTCTTGGACGCTCCTCCCCCGCCCGGCCCGCCGCCCGCGGACCGGCGGCCCGTCCTCATCGCGGCGGTCGCCGTCGCGGCCGCCGCCGTCATCGCGATGATGATCGCGCTGAACCGCCCCGCGCCCGCGGCCAGGGAGGTCGCCGCCCCGCAACCGCCCCCGGCCGGCGGCGTCTCCGCGGCGCCCGCCGAGACGCCCTCCGAGGCGCCGGCGCCGGACACCGAGCCGTCCGCGCCCTTCCCCTCCGCGCCTTTCCCCTCCGCGCCCTTCCCCTCCGAGCCCGTCCCCTCCGAGCCCGTCCCCTCCGAGCCGCCGGCCGCCCGCGAGGCCGCGGACACCGGGCTGCTCGGCCTCCTCGGACGGCTGCAGCCGATCGTGGACGGCGCGCAGGCCACCGGGCGGATGCGGCCGGACGTGGCCGTCGACCTGAACAACCACATCAACAATCTGCGCAACGAGCTGGTCACGGGCCACGCCGTCGACGCGGACTCCCGCGTCGAGGAGCTGCGCCGCAGGATCGACACGCGGCTCCGGGAGCGCGCGCTGACCCCGGACGCCGCCGCCGAACTGACCCGCGTCCTGGACGACCATGACGGCTGAGACGGACCGGGGAACGGACACCGGGCGGCGCCCCGCGCCGACCGACGAGATCGTCGAGCCTCTCGACCACCGCGCCGCGCCGCCGGCCGCCGGCGGCCGTCCGGCCGGGGTCCGCGCCCGCGGGCACCGCGTCCTGCGGATGCTCCTGCCGATCGCGGGCAGCCTGGTCTCGACCGCCACCGCCGCGACCGTCCTGTACGCCGGGATCGACCTGACCCCGCTGGACCGCAGCCAGCCCACCCTCGCCCCGCCGCGCACGTCGACGCCCGGAACGCCGCCCCCTTCGTTCCGGCCGCCCGCGACCTCGACGCCCTCCTCCCCCGTCCCGGACCCGCCCGACGACGACTCCGACCGGCCGCGGAAGCGGCGCGGCTCCGAGTGGAAGCGGGAGCACGAGGACGGCGACGCGCTGCTGCTCCTGCGCATGTCCGTGCAGAACGGCGTGGAGGCCCGCGAGATCCGGCCCGACGTGGGCCTGGACCTGACCAACCTCATCGACGCCGCCATCCGGGAGGCCCGCGCGGGCATCGAGCGCAGCGTGGACGCCCGCATCGAGCAGCTCCGCGCCACCGTCGTCACCCGCGTCCGCGAGCGCACCATCACCCCGTGGCGCGCCTCGCGCCTGCAACGCCTGATCGACGATGCCGACGCCCAGCACTGAGCGCCTCGGCGGTCGCATCGGCAGATCGCAATTCCCCAGAAGGCCCCATTCTTTCGGGGGGGCGGGCACTGGCCCGAAAGGAGGAGAATCCCGTCTCGCGGCGGAGGCCGATGATGTCACCGCCGGAGGCATTGCCCAGGCGCCGGCCCATTCCCCGCTCACGATGGTGATCTGTGGAAACACGGGACGGGCGTCCCGTGCCGTGCACGGAACGCCCGCCATTGTGATCACTTGTGGACGGCGTCACCAGCCCCAGCCGCCGAAGCCGCCGAGACCGCCCCAGCCGCCGAAGCCGCCGAGGCCGCCCCAGCCGAGGCCGCCGAGGCGCTTGTGGCCGCGGGTCTTGACGCTGAAGCCGCGCTCGCGCAGCTCACCCAGGGGGCCGAAGTAGTAGCGCTTGTAGCCCCAGGTGTGGAAGCTGCGGTGGCAGCGCTTCCTGCCGCAGCGGTGCGACGTGGCGGTCGCGGTGGTCGCCTTGGCGGCGACGGCCGTGGTGGTGCCGGCGACGGTGGACGCCTGAGCGGCGGGCGCGACCACGGCCGCGCCGCCCAGCACGAGCCCGGAGATGCCGAGGGCAGCTCCCGTGCGAATGTTCATCCGCATGTCTCCCCCTATCTGGGTTCTCGACCGCGGCGAGATATCGCGGAATTCGCACCATCTCGCCGTGACGAGGGATGCCCGTACTTTCTTGTACAAATGCCTCCAGATCAGCAAAAAGAAGCAAGATTACCCATGAATCAATCACTAACCCCTGAAATTAGGTGCTTGACGGCGAATCATGACACAGCGTGACGTACTAGCTACAATGCGTAGTCACCTGGTGGCGTGATGTCGCCGAAGAGAGTCACCGAGGAGGGCGGGTGTGAGGGAGATGTGGGGAGACGGGTCAAGGACCGCTCGCGGTACGGAGTTGCGCCGACGACGTGCGCCGACGTCGGGCCGTACGGCGCTCGCTGGGCTTCGTCGTCTGACGGTCGCCCACCCGCTGCGGCCCCTCCGACACGGCCCCGGTCTGTCGTCTGGCGGCCGGCAGGCGACGCGGCCGGTCGGGGTCAGGACGTGAACGGCGACCGTGACCAGGTGAGCATGGTGATCGGGTTCGCCCGGCCCGCGACCGGCGTCACGCTCCCCCGCGACCGCACGGCCGCCATCGCCTTGTCGACCGGCTCGGTCGACCGGCTCGGTCGACCAGCTCGTCGTGAGCGCCGCACTGCCGCCTTCGCCTGGCCGCCGTCGCGCGGCGCACCATGCGGCGGTGGTCGCCGCGCACGGAAACGGGCGTCCCGTGCCGTGCCGCACGGAACGCCCGTTTGCGGAGTTACGCGTCAGCGGCCGTTGGAGCCGATGCCCCCTTGGGCGAATCCTCGCCCGTAGTTCCAACGGCCGTCACCGCGCCAGAAGCCGAAGTTCCGGTTGAAGCCGAGGTTCCGGTTGTAGCCCCAGCCTTGGTTGCCCCAGCCGGTCCAGCCCTGGTTGCCCCAGCCCTGGTTGCCCCAGCCGCGGCAGTACCAGCGGCCGTCGCTGCCCCAGTAGCCGCGGCCGTACTGGCATCGCGGCGCGCGGTCGGCCGGAGCGGCCGCCTGGACCGCGGCGACGGCGGCGGTGTCGGCGACGGCGGCGGCCCGAGCGGCGGGCGCGACCACGGCCGTGCCGCCCAGCACGAGCCCGGAGATGCCGAGGGCAACTCCCGTGCGAATGTTCATTCGCCTGTCTCCCCCCATCTGGGATGTCGACCATGACGAGACATTGGAATTTCCCCACCATCTCGCCGCACCGAGGAATGCCCGTCCCCTTATGCACAAATGCTTCTAGGGCAGCAAAAAGAAGCAAGATTGCCGTGACGCCGATCGATTATCGGAATCGAGCGTTTAATCGCCGCGCTTCAGCACAGAGTGTTCAAGCGACCACTCTGTGTGATGACGCGGCGAGGGCCGCCGCCGTCCCTTCAGGAGCCGACCTTCGTGTCGGCCACGGCCGGTCCGGAGGCGTCCGCGGAGTCGCCGGGCCCAGGCGGCGACATTTCCAGCGGCGACGGCTCTGGCTCGGACGGACGCGGCTCGGCCTCGGCCTGCGGCTCAGGCTCGGTCCGCGACGGTTCGGGATCGGTGCGCGGCGGCTCGAGTGACAGCGCCTTGGCGCCCGCCGGGGTCGCGGCGGCCGCGCGGGGACGGCGGGAGCGGGGACGGCGGGAGAAGGTCACGCCCGCGCCGAGCGCCGCGAAGGGGATGGCGGGCAGCACGTACCGGTAGTCGAAGTCGGCGGTGGCGGCCGGGACGACCAGCAGGGCCAGCGCCACCGACCACGGGAGCAGCACCTCGCCGCCGAGCCGCCGCACCCGCACCAGCACTCCCAGCAGCCCCACCGCCATCAGCACGCCCAGGTAGGGGCCGCGCACGAACACCCTGTCCTGGTAGTCGCGCATCCAGCCGGCGTAGGGCTCGACGACCCGGGCCTCGGCCGTGTCGCCGCCGTACGGGTAGGCGCGCAGGGCGTGGTCGTCGCGCAGCGCCGCGCCGACCGGGAATTCGTACTCCTCCACGGTGCTCTTGCGCGGGTAGGGCTTGCGCTCCCACTCGAACGCGCGGAACGTGTCGCGGACGATCACGCGGGCGTAGTCGCCGGGCTGCTTGGTGATCGCGGCCATGGCGAACTCCCCCGCGATCCGGTTGGCCTCCGGGTCGTACATCCAGCCGGGCAGCTGCTTGAAGCCGGAGTCCTCGCCCCACAGGGCCTGGAACGCGGGCGCCGTCCCGGGCTCCGGCGGCAGGTGGTCGCGGCACAGGACGGCGACGTCCGGGGCGGGCTTGATGATGTCGCAACGGGCGAAGTCGACCGTCCGGCCGTACAGCCAGATCTTGTCGGTCGTGGTGATGGCGTACTTGCCGTGCACGGAGTGGAACCACGACATGTACAGCGCCACCGGGACGGCGGCCGCCGCGACCGCCGCGGCCATGGCCCGCCGGCCCGAACGCATGACGAGCATGCACACCAGCAGCACGATCAGCATCGGCAGCCCGACCGACCGCACCATCGCCGCGGCGGAGATCAGCAGTCCGGCCAGCGCCCCGGCCCACCAGCTCAGCCTGCGGGGCCGCGCGTCCGGCGTGCGGGGGGCGCCCCATCCGCGCCCGCCGGCGTTCCACAGCACGACGGTGATCGCGGCGGCCAGCAGGAAGGTGAACACCCCGTCCGACACGAGCATGTGCTCGAGCTGGATCTGGTACGCGTCGTACAGCACCGGGACCGACACGAGGGAGGCGACCAGGCCCGGCAGCCAGACGCCGCGGCGCGGCCACCCGGCGCGGAACGCCCGCCACACCAGCGCGTACACCATGAGCCCGGTGAGCACGCCGAGCGCGTGCTGCGCCGCCAGCACGACCAGGAAGCTGTGGAACGGCTTGAGCAGCCACAGGAACACCGAGTAGCCGCCCGGCCGCAGCGGGGACGGCTCGAAGCGCAGGGCGCTCTCGAGGTAGGTGTTGGAGTCGCCGAACCACAGCACCGTCGGGTACCCCAGCACCGCGATCCAGCGAACCGCGACCGCCCCGGCCAGCACGACCAGGAACAGGCCGTGCCCGACGAGAAATCGTCCCAGGCCACGCATCGTTCGGCTCAAGCCCTGCGCAATTGTGGCCTCGTCGCTCACTCCAGCTCCGCGTTTTCCGTCCATGCGGCCGGTTTCGGCCACCTCCCCGCCCCCGGTTTCGCGCCCCCTCGCGAAGCATAGCCGTCCCCTGGACGCCCGATATGGCGGAATTCAACTTAGAATTCGGGCATTAACCGCCATTTGCGCGCTGGACGGGGGTGCTCATGTCGACGCGCATCCTGCCGGAGCGCGCCGCCGGGAGAGCCCGAGGGTCCGCGAGCGCCGCCGCCTACGCCGTCGCGCTCCCCGCCGTGGCGGCCCTCGTCGTGCACCTGTGGGCGCTGACGCGGCCGACGCTGTGGCGTGACGAGGCCGTCACCATCGCGGTGGCGGAGCGTTCCCCGTGGGACATCCTGCGGCTGCTGTTCCACGTCGACGCCGTGCACGTCCTGTACTACCTGCTCATGCACCCGGTGGTGGCCCTGTTCGGCGCGGGCGAGGCGGCCGTGCGGGTGCCGTCGGTGCTGGGCGCGGCGGCCGCGGCCGGGCTCACCGCCCGGCTGGGCCTGCGGCTGGCGGACGCGCGGGTCGGGCTGGCCGCCGGGCTGCTGGTCGCGGTGTCGCCCGCGATGTCGCGGTACGCGCAGGAGGCCCGCCAGTACACGTGGGTTACCGCGCTCGCGGTCGCGGCCACGCTGCTGCTTCTCCGCGCCTTGGGACGGCAGGACCACGACGACCGCCGCCGCCGGGAGTTCACCGCGTACGCCGTGGTGGTCGCGGTGATGGGCTGGCTGCACATGTTCGCACTGCTGCTGGTGCTGCCGCACGCGGTGCTGGCGCGGGGCGCCCTGCGGCAGTGGGCGATGGCCGTGGGCCGCGCCTTGGCGGCGGTGCTGCCGCTGGCGGCCCTGTCGGTCACGCAGCGCGCGCAGGTCGACTGGATCACCCGGCCGGACGGCGCCGACCTGCGGCAGCTGCTCGACATGCTGGCGGGCGCCCGGTGGCTGATCCCGCCGATCGCCGCGCTCGTCGTCCTCGCGCTCTGGCGTCCGCGCGCACGCCCGGCCGAAGCGTCGGCGGGCGCCGAGGCGGACGCGCGGTGGGGGCTGGCGGCCTGGCTGGCGCTGCCGCCGGCGGTGCTGCTGGCCGTCTCGCTCGTGGTGCCGGCGTACCTGTTCCGCTACGTCCTGTTCTGCCTTCCGGCGGTGGCGCTGCTCGCCGCGCTGGGCCTGCGGCGGCTGCCCGTGTGGGCCGCGGTCGCGGTGCTCGGCGTGGTCGTCGTCGCGGTCGTGCCGGAGCACCGGCAGATCCGCGCGCCCGACGCGCGCGCCGACGACCTGCGCACGCTCAGCGCCGTCGTCCGCGCCAATAAGCGGCCGGACGACGCGATCCTGTTCCACCAGCGGTACTACCGCCGCGCCATGGGCGCCTACGCGGACGCGTACGAGGGGCTGCGCGACATCGCGATGGCGCGGACGGGCGCGCGGTCGGGGACCATCGACGGGGAGGAGGTCGGGCCGGCGGAGCTGGCGCGGCGCCTGGCCGATGCGAGACGGCTCTGGTACGTCCACCGGTACACCGCGAGGGCGGACGCGCACGACCGAGCCAAGGACGAGCTGGTCCGGCGGTCCGGCGCCTTCCGCATGGTGAAGCGCTGGCGCTTCAAAGGCGGCACCGTGACGCTGTACGAGAACCGGCGTCCCGGCGTCGTGCCCGGCGGCGAGGGCGGCGAGCGCGCCCCCTGACGGCGCGGGGGCCGCCGGCCCGGGCGGCCCGGTCAGCCCCGCAGGCGGCGCGCGAAGCGGCGCGCGGCCTGGGCGGCCCGCGCCGGGGTGATCTTCACCGACAGGCCGCCGCGTTCGGTGCGGTACGGGACGGCCTGCCGCAGCCTGCCCGCCGTGCCGGACGGCGGGAGCGACGCCGGCGCGGGAGGACGCAGCCGGATGACCGTGCCGTCGACGGTGACCTCCACCCAGGGCGTCCACCGGCCGGGAGCGCAGCCGCGCAGGTCGAACTCGGCGGTCAGGTTCAGCGCCTCGGGGACGCACGACGCCTGCACCCGCGCGGGCACGACGGTGCCGTCCTGCCGCCGCACCAGCTCGGCGGCGGCCTCGACCGGGTGCCCGGACGGCAGCGCGCTCGGCAGGTGGCCGGTGACGCGCAGCACCCCGTCCGCGGCCCACCCGGCCGTCTCCAGCGTCATGAAGGATCCGCGCTGCGGCGCGGACACGCGCAGTTCCAGGCCGTCGCCGCGCGGGGCCGGGGTGAGGAAGCGGCCGCCGCGCATGAGGCGCCGCTCCGGCAGCTCGAGGCCGTCGGCCGGGCGCAGCGGCCGCACGACGGTCAGCTCCTGCACCCGCATCTCGACGTGCAGGTCCCAGCGTCCGTCGGCGAGCGGCTCGTCGGCGGCCAGGTCGACGTCGGCGCGGAACCGGTCGGGGGCGACGGCGCGGGCGGGCACGCGGCGCTCCTCGGCGGGCTCGCCCCGGCGCCGCAGCAGCAGCGCGGTCTCGTGCCGCTCGGCGACGCCCGACAGCGTGGCGCGGCCGGTCAGGCGAAGGCCGGACGGCGTCCAGGACGCCTCGGCCGCCTGGGTCTGCGCGGGGATCCGGTCGGTGATGTCGTACAGGTGGTCGGGCAGGGCCGTGGCGGGGTCGCGGAAGCGGGGGTAGGCCTGGAACGCCTTGTCCTTCTCCACGACCGTGGGCGGCGGGACGTCCGGGTCGGTCGCCACGATCTCGGCCAGCACGTCGTCCAGCCGGTACCGCAGGCAGTGCATGATCAGCCGGGACCGGGGCCACAGCCGGGCCTCGACCCCCGGCGTGTACCAGGCGTCGACGAGCCGGCGCGCGCCGACGCGGGTGAGCGCCTGCTCCTCCTCCGGCAGCTCGTGGTAGCGCCGGCCGAACCGGGAGACGATCTCGTGCCGGAAGTGCCGCAGCATCAGGCGGTCGCGCAGCGGGCCCGGCTCGACCCGTCCGGCCAGGAAGCTCATCACCTCCGAGATGGCCGGGAAGTAGCGCTCGGCGGGCGCGCCGCCCTGCTGGAGGACGCTCGTGCCGTCCTCCCGGTCGACCCAGTAGTAGCAGTCGTAGGTCGCCAGGACGGAGATCCCGTCGGCGCCGAAGTACGCCTGGGCGGTGAAGAGCATGTCCTCGTGCGAGAACAGGCCCTCGACGAACCGCAGCCCGAGCCGCTCCAGCAGCGAGCGGCGGAACAGCTTCAGCGGCGACAGCGAGTTGTACAGCAGCGGCGTCTCGGCCACGGTGGTGCGCGGCAGGTCGCGCGCGAACACCGGCCCCTGGCGCCCGACGCCCACGTACTGGCCGACCACCACGTCGGTGCCGTTGGCGTCGGCCATCGCGCACATGCGCTCCAGCGCCTCGGGCGCCAGGTAGTCGTCGGCGTCGAGGAAGAACACGTACTCGCCGGACGCCCGGTCGATGCCGACGTTGCGCGGCGCGCCCGGGCCGCCGGAGTTGGGCTGGTGCACCACGGTCAGCCCGGGATGCTCCTCGGCGAGCCCGTCGAGTTCGGCGCCGCTGCCGTCGGTGGACCCGTCGTCCACCGCGATGACCTCGATCGCGTCGGGGCCGAGCGAACGCCGCAGCGACTGCTCGAACACCGACTCCAGCGCCCGTCGCAGCGTGGGGCGACAGTTGTAGACCGGCACGACGACGGTGACTTTCGACCCCTGTCCCACACCCACCCCGTGTGTCCGTAATATCGGTCACTTGTAGAACTTCACCAGGCTATCGACCGCCCCGCCGCGCCGCGCCGTCTTTGCCGGGGCTGCCGCCCGGCGCCGCGCGCCGCGAGCGCCGAGCCCGCCGCCGACCACCGCCGATGTCCCAGTTGCTGCTAATTGGCAACATTTGTCAGCCATGCCGTACCGTAACCACATTGCGACGATGTGCAGTGAAGGGCGAGCTGCCCCAAGATGTGAGCTGCGTCCTCAGGAAACGGCGAGGTACGCGCGGTTGACTTGCGGCTAAAGTCCGTACAGCCACCCATTCACGGCCGACCGCTGGACTACCCCTTTCGGAGCAATGGCAGAGACCCCCGGTCACATCCCCAACGGACACGCCGACCCGAGCCCGGGCGCCCCCGTCTCGCTCAGCGTGGTCGTCCCCGTCCACCTGGCGCAGGGGTATCTGCGCCAGTGCCTGGACTCGATCCTGGTGCCGGACGTGCCCGACCTCGAAGTGATCGCGGTGGACGACGCCTCCCCCGACCACAGCGGCCGGATCCTCGACGAGTACGCCGAGCGCGACCCGCGGGTGCGGGTGCTGCACATGCAGCGCAGCGTCGGCCCGGGCGAAGCCCGCGACATCGGCCTCGACGCGGCCGCCGGCGACTACGTGTGGTTCGTCGACAGCGACGGCTGCCTCCCGCCCGACGCGCTCGGCGCGATCCTGGAGCGGCTCTCCGAGGACCAGCCGGACGTGCTGCTGTTCGACCACGCCCGCGAGTACTGGCACGGCAAGGTCAAGCGCAGCGCCGACCACGCCCTGTTCCGCGACCCGGAGCCCGCGGTGTTCGCCTGCGCCGAGCGGCCCGACGTGCTGCGCGTGACGCCGGCGCCCTGGAACCGGGCCTTCCGCCGGCGGTTCCTGCTCGACCTGGGGGTGCGGTTCGGCGGCGGCGACTTCGAGGAGGTCGGCGTCGCCTACCCGGCGCTTCTGGCCGCCGAGCGGATCAGCCTGCTCGACCAGGTCTGCTTCATCCGCCGGGAGCGGCGGCGCGGCGCGGCCGCCCGGGCCGCCGGCGCCGGGCGCTTCGACGTGTTCGACCAGTACGACAAGGTCTTCGCGTTCCTCGACGCGCGGGGCGCCGCCGGCGAGCCGCTCCGGCCGCCGATGTTCGACGCGATGATCCGGCACCTGCAGACCGTCCTCGAACGCGGCGGCCTGGTGAACCACGAGGACGGCCCGCGCTTCTTCGAGCGCATGGCGCAGACCTACGCCCGATACCGGCCCGCCGGGCACGAGCTTCCCCGCGACGAGCGGCTCGCCAAGAAGTACGCGGCCATCGAGAAGAACGACTTCAAGGGCTACCAGCGGCAGCTGGCCGGCACGTCCGGCCCCGCCAAGCCCGCCAAGGCCGCGGCCTCCATGTTCCGCAAGCGGCAGCGCGCCGCCGTCAACGCCGCCAAGCGCACCGGCCTGAAGCAGTACTACAAGGCGCAGCTGCGGCTGCCCATCGACGAGAACCTCGCGGTGTTCGCCGCGTACTGGTACCGCGGCTACGCCTGCAACCCGGCGGCCATCTACGAGAAGCTCAAGGAGCTGGCGCCGAACATCCACGGCGTGTGGGTGGTCAAGCAGGAGAACGTCAAGTCCCTGCCCAAGGGCGTGGACTACGTGGTGCGCGGGTCCAAGGACTTCTGGCGCGTCATGGCGCGGGCCAAGTACTTCGTCAACAACGTCAACTTCACCGACGACATCGTCAAGCGGCCCGGCCAGGTGCACGTGATGACCCACCACGGCACCCCGCTCAAGAGCATGGGCCTGGACCAGATGAAGTACCCGGCCAGCGCCAAGGGCATGGACTTCAAGCTGATGATCCGCCGGGCCGACCGGTGGGACTTCGTGGTCTCGGCCAACCCGCTGTCCACCGAGGCGTGGGAGCGCGGCTTCCCCTGCAAGTACGAGATGCTGGAGATCGGCTACCCGCGCAACGACCGGCTGGTGCGCGCCACCGCCGAGGAGAAGGCCGAGCTCCGCCGCATGCTCGGCGTCCCCGAGGGCAAGAAGGCCGTCCTCTACACGCCGACGCACCGCGAGTACCAGCGCTCGTTCAAGCCGACGTTCGACATCCGCCGCTTCGCCCGCGAGCTCGGGGACGAGTACGTGCTGCTGCTGCGCGCCCACTACTTCTACAAGCCGGGCGCCCGGCAGTGGGACCCCGAACGGGTCATCGACGTGTCGGCGCACCGCTCGGTCGAGGACCTGTGCATCGCCTCGGACGCGCTGCTCACCGACTATTCGTCGATCATGTTCGACTACGCGGTGCTGCCCGACCGGCCGATCGTGCTGTTCGTCCCCGACTGGGAGACCTACCGGCTCACCCGGGGCACCAACTTCGACGTCACCGCCTTCCCGCCGGGCGCGGTCGCCTTCGACGAAGAGGAACTGATCAAGACGTTCCGCTCCGGCAGGCCGTGGCAGGACGAGGAGGTGGCGCGGGCGCGCGCGGCGTTCCGGGCCCGCTTCTGCCCGTGGGACGACGGGCACGCGGCCGAACGGGCCGTGCGCCGCGTTTTCCTCGGCGAGGACGTGCCGAACCCGCCCTCCCCGGCCTAGACTCCGGCCACCCCCGTCTCCCCGCCCTCCCCCCGGCAAAAGGAGATCGCCTTGGTGCCCCACCGGATCAGCGTCATCGTCCCCGCGCACGGCACCGCCGCCGAGCTGAACGACACGCTGCGATCGCTGGCCGCCCAGACGTACGGCGACCTCGAGGTGCTCGTGGTGGACGGCGGGACCGGCGCGGCCGCCGAGGCCGACCTGCCCGACGACCGGTTCAGGCTGATCCGGCGCGGCGCGCCGAGCCGCGGCGCGGCCCGCGGCATCGGCGTCGCCGAGGCGGAGGGCGAGTTCCTGGCGTTCGCCGACGACGGCGACGTGCTGCCCAAGGACGCGCTGGCCGCGCTGCACTCCTCGCTCACCACCAGCGGGTCGGACTTCGCGGCCGGGAACATCGCGGTCCGGCGGGAGGGCGGGTCGCGGCCGTCGCGGCGGCACCGCGAGGCGTTCGCGTCCGCGCACCTGCGCACCCACGTGCGCAAGCATCCCGCGCTGCTGGACGACCGGCTGGTCACCGGCAAGCTGTTCCGCCGCGCGTTCTGGGACCGGCACGCCCTCGCCTTCCCCGACGTCAACCGCGACGACGACCTGGCCGTGGCGGTGCCGGCGTACTTCCTGGCGGAGGCGGTGGACGTGCTGCCCGAGGTGGTGCTGCGCCGCGCCCGCGACACCGCGCCCGAGCCGACCGCCGATCCGCAGGCCGTCGCCGACGGGTTCGCCGCCGTCGCCGCGGCGCTGGCCGCCCTGGACGGCCGCTGGACCGCCCGCGACCGCCGCCGCTTCCTCGCCTCGGTGCTGAACGCCGAGCTGCGGGCGTTCCTGGACGCGCTGCCCGACGCCACCGACGAAGACCGCGCCGCCGTGGTGAAGCAGGCGGCGGCGCACGCGTCCTGGCTGGACTCCGAGACGCTGGCCGAACTGCCGTCGATCACCCGGCTGAAGTGGCATCTGGCGGGCCGGGAGCGCCGCACCGAGCTGGTCAAGGTGGTGCGGTACGCGCGGGGCAAGCCGTCCCCCGCCATCGTGCGCAGCGGGCTGCGCCGCTACGTCGTCCACCCGTACTGGAAGGACGAGAAGGTCGGCGTCCCCGACGAGGTGTACCTGGCGCGCACCGAGGTGGCGCTGCGCAGCCGCACCCACGAGGTGGCCTGGCGCGACGGCAAGCTGTTCGTGACCGGCGAGGCGTACATCAACGCGGTGAGCATGCGGCGCCGCTGGACGTCGGTGAAGAGCGTGGTGCTGCGGTCCGGCCGGCGGCGCGTGGTGCTGCGGGCCCGGCAGACCCGCAAGCCCGGCAAGGCGTCCGGGCCGTGGACCGGTTTCGAGTTCGTCCTCGACCCCAAGAAGCTGCGGCGCGGCGGCGCCTGGACGGACGGCCGCTGGGACGTGGAGGCCGTGGTGTTCAACGCGGGCGTGCTGCGGTCGGCCCGGCTGCGCGGCGGCAGCAGCGGCAGCGCGGCCCGCCCGCCGTACCACTACGTCGACGAGAACGTGCGGATCGTCCCGCAGGTGGTGGACGGCACGCTGCGCATCGACGTGGAGACCGTCACCGCCAAGGCCACGGCGCTGCGGTGGGACGACGACGCGCTGGAGATCGAGGGCCTGCACGGCGGCGGCGAGCCCGCGCTGGGCCTGGCGGTCGGCGACGAGGTCGTCCCGGTGTCCGCGACGGTGACCGGGGAGCGGTTCACGGCGCGCGTCCCGCTGCCCGAACCGCAGCGGATGACCGACCCGCGAGCCATCGACGACACCTGCGACTGGGCGGTGCTGATCGACGGGCGCCCCCTGGTGCTGGCCGAGGGCGTCGACGGCATCGAGCGGTTCACCGGCGGCCGCGAGCTGACCGCGGGCCGCGACGCGTCCGGGTACCTGCGGGTCCAGTCGCGGTCGGCGCGGCTGACGGTGACCGAGTGCGCGTGGCGACCGGACGGCGCCCTCGTCCTGGCCGGGACGCACCGGGCCGGTGACACCGGCGAGATCGTGCTGCGCAGCCGGGGCCGCCGCAAGGAGTACGCGTTCGGCGTCGTGCGCGGCGACGACGGCGTGCTGCGCGCCGAGATCCCGGTCGCGGCGGTGCCGAGCGTGGCGGGCGTGCTGCCGCTGCGCCAGGGCCGCTACGACCTGCTGTTCCGCACGCCCGGCGGACGCGCCCTGGCCGTGAGCGTCGACCCCGCGGTGTCCTCCTCTCCGCCCGCGGCCGTGGAGGTCTCGCGGCGCGGCTACGAGGTGGAGCTGCAGCGCAAGGGCCTGGTGGTGCGCGTGACCGGCGACGTGCCGCCGGAGGAACGCGCGGCGGCGACGACGCTGCGCGCCGAGGCGCGCCAGCGCGCGGCCAAGGAGGGGCTGCGCGACGCGGTCGTGTTCTCCTGCTTCAACGGGCGCCAGTACTCCGACAGCCCCAAGGCCATCCACCTGGAGATGGTCGCGCGCGGCCTGGCGGACGAACTGGAGCAGCTGTGGGTCGTCAACGACCAGCAGGTGGAGCTGCCCGACACGCTCACGCCGCTGCGGCTCAACGGCCGCGAGTGGCACGAGGCGCTCGCGACCTCCCGGTACATCATCACCAACCACCGGCTCGGCGACTGGTTCCAGCGCCACCCCGACCAGGTGGTGCTGCAGACCTGGCACGGCACGCCGCTGAAGAAGATCGGCCGGGACGTCAAGGAGGTGCACTTCGCCTACGCGCCCGGCATGAAGCAGGCGTACCGCTCCCTGGCGAAGGCCAAGGGCAAGGGCGAGGAGCCGCCCGCCCCGCCGTCGCTGCCGGAGTGGACGCACCTGCTGTCGCCCAACCCGTTCAGCACCGAGATCTTCCGCCGCGCGTTCGCGTTCGAAGGCGAGATCATCGAGGCCGGGTATCCGCGCAACGACCTGCTGTACCACCCCGAGGCCGACCGGATCGCCGCGCAGGTGCGGGCCCGGCTCGGCGTGCCCGCCGGCAAGCGGGTCGTGCTGTACGCCCCGACCTGGCGCGACGACCAGTACTACAGCCGGGGCCGGTACAAGTTCGACCTGCGCCTGGACCTCGACCGGGCGCGGGCGGCGCTGGGCGAGGACCACGTCCTGCTGGTCCGCCTGCACAGCAACGTCGTGGACGGCGTGCCGGAGGACGGCGAGTTCGTCAAGGACGTCTCGCTCTACCCCGACATCACCGACCTGTACCTGATCGCCGACGTGCTGGTCACCGACTACTCGTCGGTCATGTTCGACTTCGCGGGGACCCGGCGGCCCATGCTGTTCTTCACCTACGACCTGGCCGACTACCGGGACCGGCTGCGCGGCTTCTACCTGGACTTCGAGGCCGAGGCGCCGGGGCCGCTGCTGGAGACCTCCGACGCGGTCATCGAGGCGATCCGCGACATCGAACCGGTCGCCAAGGAGTACCGCGACAACTACGACGCGTTCGTCGAACGGTTCTGCCCGCTGGACGACGGCAAGGCCTCCGCCCGCGTCGTGGACCGCCTGTTCCCGCGCTGAGCCCCGGCCGGTGCCCGGCTAGGCGGTCAGGACGCCGGCCAAGAGGTCGGTCCACCGTCGGCAGACCTCGTCCAGGCCGTAGGCGCGCCGCACCTGGTCGCGGGCCGCGCGCCGCTCGGTCTCCCACAGGCCGCCGCGGACGGTCGCGGCGATCGACGCGGCCATGGCGGGCGCGTCGTCGTGGATCCACCGGGCGTCGTAGATGGTGTCGGCGCCGGGCCAGTTCCGCACGACCGGAACGGCGCCGGACGCCATGCCCTCGGCCGGGGCGAGGTGGAAGCTCTCGTCGTCGCTGGTCGACAGGACGAACCCGATGCGGCGCAGCCACGCGGCCACGTCGCGGCCGTAGGGGTCGAACACCACGCCGCCCGCCAGCAGCGGGGACCGCCGGATGCGGCGGAACACCTTCTCGTAGTGGGCGCGCTCCTCGTCGCGCTGCCAGATCCACCAGTACTCCCACGGCAGCTTCGACTTGACGAACAGCGTGAACCGGAGGTCGTCGCGGCGCAGCTCCTCGACGACGTCCAGCGCCAGGTCGAGCCGCTTGCGGGACGGCGCGATGCCGATGATGCCGAGGTGGTGCTCGGCCCCGGCCAGCTTGGGCCGGTCGAGCTGCCGGTCGTCCACCCAGTTGGGCACCACGACGATCTTGTCGGGGGACCAGCCGGTCGTCTCGCGGGTGAGCCGGGCGTAGTGCGGGCTGACGCAGACCACCCGGTCGACGGCGTCGATGTCCAGCTGCTTGGGCCATCCCGCGTACAGCTCGAACCGGTGCAGGCGCACCAGCAGCCGCTGGCCACGCCGCTTGTGCCGGGCGTACCAGAGGGCGTTCGGGCCGCACCACTCGCACACGATCACGTCGGCCCATTCGACGAGCTCCTTGCTGCGCTCGGCGTCGTGCGCCTTGAGCGCCGCCCACTGGTCGACGCGGACCTCCATGTCCGGCCTGGACTTGAGGTAGTCGAGCAGGCGGGTGAAGAACTTCAGGTCGTGCCCGGCGACGCCGACGCGCAGCGGACGCCGCTCGGCGCCGCCCGGCGCCGCGGCGGGGACGGACGTGCCGGCCGCGGCCACCGTGACCGGGGTCGCGGCCGCGCGCGCCTCCGCCGCGGCGCGGGCGGCGGCCAGCACGGTCTCCGACGGCTCGGGGAACGTCCGCTCCAGGTGCGCGGCGATGCGCGCGGCGGCGGCGTCGAGGGTGAAGTCGGCCGCGGCGGTGCGACAGCGTTCCGCGGCCAGCCCGTACACGTCGGGGTTCTTGCCGATGAGCGTCAGCGCGTCGACCACGTCGGTCTCGGACGTCACGAACAGCGGATAGTCGGGGCCGAACAGCCGTTCGTGCATAGGGGTGCGGTTGAGCACGACCGGCACGCCCAGCGCCCCGCATTCCAGGATCTTGGTGGACAGCTCCAGGCTGGCGTCCATCTCCGGGTGCCGCCACGACAGGCCCACGTCGCACCCGGCGGTGATCCGCATCGCCTCGGCGCGGGGGTGGCCGCCGTGCCACACCACGCCCCGCGCGGTCTCCAGGGCGGTGCGCATGCGCGCGGCGAACCCCGGGTCCCGCGGATCGTCGTGGATCTTGTCGCCGACCATGTGCAGCTCGGCGTCCACGCCGCGCATCGCCAGCAGGCGCGGCAGCGACGTCATCTCGTAGGTGTTCCAGCGCGGCGCGAACTTGCCGGTGTACACCAGCCGCAGCGTCCGCCCCCGCGGCGGCTCCGGGCTCCGCGGCGCCAGCCCGTCCGGCAGCACCACCACCGGCGGGAACAGCACGCACTTGCCCGCCGTGGCCGGGACCGCGCTCTCCAGGAAGGAGCGCAGCTCCTCGGTCTGGCACAGCAGCACGCGCGAGGCGTCGGCGATGCGCCGCAGCTCGCCCTTCGCGGACCGATCGAACGCGCTCGCCGACTGCGGGACGTCGGTCAGGTACGTCCACAGGCGCCCGGCCAGCGGCGTGTGCGCCAGCTTCCCGGCCAGCCGCCGCCCCCGCACCACGACCAGGTCGTGCGGGCGCTCGGCGTCGATCTCGGTCAGCACGACGGCGGCCTGGCGGGGCGTCATGCCCTCGCCGCCGCCGATCCGGCCCTCGGCGTGCGGGCTGCGCACGGTGACGCCGGGCAGGGCGCGCAGCGGGTCCACCAGGCGTCCGGTGCGGATCGGCGCCTTGAGCACGAGGGTCGCCTCGCACCCGGCGCGCGCCAGCACCTGCACCATCCCCTGGGCCCAGATCGCCGAGCCGTCGATCAGGTTGAGATCGACGTCGCCGTAGACGAGCGCGCGTGGTCGCACGGGCATTCCCTTCCGGTCGTCCATCGGTTCAGGCGGACTCGAACGTCGGCGCCAGCTCGGCCAGCCGGGCGGCCGCGGCCGTCCGCGCGTCCCAGTCCAGGACCGCCAGGCCGGGCGGCGGCGCCTCGCCCCACAGCACCAGCGGCAGGCCGCGCAGGCGGGCCAGCTCCCGCACCTCGTGCAGGACCTGTTCGCGGTCGTACACGCCGGGCGTCCCCAGGTACGCCCACGGGCCGCCGGGCTCGCCCGCCGCCGCGTCCACCACGACCATGTCCACGTCGGCGGCGTCCAGCACGAGCCTGGCGTCGTGCGGGTACAGGTGCACGATCTTGACGTGGTCGGCCAGCGCCGCCGCGGCGGCCCGGCCGAGGATCCCGGCGATCACCACGCGCTCGCACGGCGCCGCCACCAGCAGCCGGTCCTCCGGACGCTCCACCCGGTCGACCTGGACGCGGGTCCTGCTCTCCCGCGCGGTCGCCGAGGCGGCCGCGGACGCGGGCGCGTGGCGCTTCTTCCACAGCCGGTACAGCTCGCGCGGCAGCCGCGGCGCCCGCCGCCGCGGGTTGCGCGCCGCCCCGGCGACCAGGCGGCCGAACTGCAGCGCCGCCGACGCCTCCAGGGCGGCCAGCCGCTGCTCCAGCTCCTGGACGCGGGCCTGGCTCTCGCGCAGCGCGGCCCGCAGCCGCCCCACCTGGTAGTGGGCCCGGGCGAGGTCGGCGGCGCCGGGCGTCGTGGGGTCACGCGGATCGGTCACCGAGAAACTCCATGATCACTTCGGCGATGCGGGGGCCGGCCTTCCCGTCCCACAGCGGCGGCCTGCGGTCCGTCCGCGGGGACGCCTCCCCCGCCTCGAGCGCCTTGCGGGCCTCGGGCACCAGCTCCTCGAAGCCGACGAGCCGGTTGGTGCCGTGGGTGATGGTGATCGGCCGTTCCGTGTTGGGCCGGACGGTCAGGCACGGCACCCCGAGGATCGTCGTCTCCTCCTGCAGTCCGCCGGAGTCGGTGACGACCGCGGCCGCGCCGCGCACGGCGGCCACGAAGTCGATGTACCCCAGCGGCTCCAGCACGCGCACGCGCGGATGGTCGTCCAGCCCGGCGGCCAGCAGGTTGGCGCGGCCGCGCGGGTGCACCGGGATGACCAGGTCGGCCAGGTCGGCGACGCCGTGCAGGTGCCGCACCAGCGCCGCGGCCGTCTCCGGCGCGTCCACGTTGGCGGGGCGGTGCATGGTGGCCAGCGCGTACCGCTCCGGCAGGCCGTGCTTCGCCCGCACCGCGGCGGTGTCGAACCGGTCCAGGTGGGCCAGCAGGGTGTCGATCATCGGGTTGCCGACCAGGTGCACCCGCTCCACCGGCACGCCCTCGCGGGCCAGGTGCCCGACGGCCTCCGGGCTGGTCGCGAAGCACAGCCGCGACAGCTGGTCGGTGAGGCGCCGGTTCACCTCCTCCGGCATGGTCATGTCGAAGCTGCGCAGGCCCGCCTCCACGTGGGCGACCGGGATGTGCAGCTTGGCCGCGACGAGGGCGGCGGCGATGGTCGAGTTCACGTCGCCGTACACGATGACGAGCGCCGGTGAACGGCGGGTGAACTCCGCCTCCAGCGCGGTGAGCAGCGCGGCGGTCTGCGCGGCGTGGCTGCCCGAGCCGACCCCGAGATTCACGTCCGGTTCGGGTAGTCCCAGCTCATGGAAGAAGACGTCCGACATCCGCTCGTCGTAGTGCTGGCCCGTGTGCACCACCGCCTGGTCGGCGCCCGCGGCGCGCAGCGCCCCGATCACCGGGGCGGCCTTGACGAAGTTCGGCCGGGCCCCCAGGACGTGAACGATCGACCCCAACACGATTTCCCTTCTGTTCATCGGGGTTGCTTACGCTCGCCCGCCGTGCTCAACCGACATGCCCTCGTGCCGCCCCTCAAGGCGGCCGTCTACCTGCTGGGACTCTCGTGGCGGCAGATGCGCGACGACCCGCGCCGGGCCGCCCGCCTGGCGCTGCGGCTGCTGCTGCGCGCGCTTCCGGCCGGGGCGGCGGCCCGGCTGCGGCGGACCCGGCTCGGCCGGCTGACCGTGCCGCGGCCGCGCGATCCGCGCCGCGAGGCCGCCGACCTGCGCCTCCTGCTCGACCATGACATATCCGGACCTACCCCTACATCGATCAAGAGACGGTCGGATCCGGTCAATAACGGGTCCGTTTGCGTCCTGCAGTTCGTGACGAACGCACTGCCGCGCACGAGCGCCGGGTACACGGTCCGCACACAGCGGATCGCGCTGGCGCAGCGGGCGATGGGCTACGACACCCACGTGGTGACGCGCCTCGGATACCCGCTCAGCCAGGGCATCGCCGACCTGCGCGCACGTGTGGAGGTGGAGGGGGTGCCGTACCACCGGCTGCTGCCGTGGCTTCCGCCGGGCACGCCCGTCGAGGCCGTCGCCAAAAGCGCGGACCTGGCGGGGCGGCTGGTGCGCGAGCTGCGCCCGTCCGTGCTGCACGCGGTGAGCGACCACCACAACGCGGCCGTCGCGCTGGAACTGGGCCGCCGCCACGACCTGCCGGTGGTGTACGAGGTCCGCGGGTTCCTGGAGGACTCCTGGCTGTCGCGCGACCCCGCGCACCGCGAGACCGACGACTTCTACCGGCTGACCCGCGCGCTGGAGACGCGGCGCATGGCCGCCGCCGACGTCGTGGTGACGCTGGGCGAGGCGATGCGCGCCGAGATCGCCGACCGGGGCGTCGACCCCGACAAGATCATCACGGTGCCCAACGGGGTGGACGAGGAGTTCCTGGAGCCGCTGCCCGACGGCGCCGCCCTGCGCGCCGAGCTCGGCATCGGCGCCGACGACCCGGTGGTGGGCCTGACCTCGTCCTTCTACGGCTACGAGGGCATCGACACGCTGATCGACGCGGCCGCGCTGCTGCGCGAGCGCGGCACCGAGGTCGTCCTGCTGCTCGTGGGCGACGGGCCGGAGCGGGGCGCGCTGGAACGGCGCGCCGCCGACCGGGGCGTGCGCGCGGTGTTCCCCGGCAGGGTGCCGATGTCGTCGGTACGTCGGTATCACGCGGTCCTCGATGTGTTCGCGGTTCCCCGGCGGGCCGACCGCGTCTGCCAATTGGTCACGCCCCTCAAGCCCGTCGAGGCGATGGCCGGGGGAATTCCAGTAGTAGCAAGTGATGTCAAGGCATTGCGCGAAATAGTGGAACCGGGCGTGACCGGCACGTTAACTCTTCCAGAAGACCCGGAGGCGTGGGCGGACGCACTCGGCCGGCTCATTTACAGTCCCGAACTACGCCGGAAAATCGGACGGACCGCTCGGGAATGGGTCCGAGCGGAGCGCACCTGGCGAGCCGTGGCGGACCGGTACCGGGACGCCTATCCGGTCTCGCCGCGGGTGCCGTGACAGGAAGCCATGACCGTGCCGCGGCCCATGTCCGTGACACGGAGGCCCTGTCCGTGACACGGCCGTGACCGTGGCGCGGAGGACAGGACGGCAGGGTGCGGGCGATGCCGGCGCCGTGGACATCGCGTGAAGGGAGCCGCCGGT